>NZ_JBISWJ010000020.1:0-22119 GCF_044462225.1 Kocuria kalidii
GGGGTGGGTGGGGGTCAGGCGTCGATGACGACGACGGTGACCAGCGGGGCCCGCCGGTAGGCCCGCTCCAGGTGGCGGGTGACGGTCTGGGCGATGAGCGCTTCGAGGTCCTCGAGGTCCTCCAGCTTGGCGGCGGACTCCCGGCCCAGGGCCGCGGTGACCTTGGCCACGGCCCCGTCGAAGACCTGGGCGTCGTGCACGAAGCCCTTGGCGATGAACTCCAACGGCTCGGTCAGCGCGTTGGTGTCCGCGTCGACGATCGCGACCACGGTCACCACCCCGCCCTCCTGCAGCATCCGCCGCTCCACCAGGGTCTCCTCGGTGACCTTGCCCACGGTGTGCCCGTCGACGTAGACCAGCCCGGCCTCGACCTGCCCGGAGATCCTCGCCCGCCCGTCGATCAGATCCACCGTGGTGCCGTCACGGCCGATCAGCACCTTGCCCGGATCGATCCCGGTGCGGATCGCCAGCTCCGCGTTGGCGTGCAGGTGCTTGGACTCCCCGTGCACCGGCAGCACGTGGGTGGGACGCACGATGTTGTAGCAGTACACCAGCTCCCCGGCCGAGGCGTGCCCGGAGACGTGGACCTTCGCGTTGCCCTTGTGCACGACCTTCACCCCGAGATCGGTGAGCTTGTTGATGATCCCGTAGATCGCGTTCTCGTTGCCCGGGATCAACGACGACGCCAGCAGCACCGTGTCCCCCGGGGAGAGCCGGATCTGATGGGTCTCCGAGGCCATCCGCGACAGTGCCGCCAGCGGCTCCCCCTGGGACCCGGTGCACACCAGGGCGACCTTGGTCTCGGGCATGGAGCGCAGCTTCTTGAAATCCACCACCAACCCGGCCGGGATCTTCAGATACCCCAGCTCCGCGGCGATGCCCATGTTCTTCACCATCGACCGGCCCACGAACGCGACCTTGCGCCCGTGGGCGTGCGCGGCGTCGAGGACCTGCTGGATCCGGTGGATGTGCGAGGCGAAACTGGAGACGATGATCCGCTTCGGGGCGGTGGCGAAGACCTGATCGATCGCCGGGGTCAGATCCCGCTCCGAGGTCGTGAACCCCGGGACCTCGGCATTGGTGGAATCGGTGAGGAACAGATCCACCCCCTCCTCACCCAACCGCGCGAAGTGCCGCAGATCCGTGATCCGCTCGTCCAGCGGGAACTGGTCCATCTTGAAGTCCCCGGTGTGCAGCACCAACCCCGCGTCCGTGCGGATCGCCACCGCCAACCCGTCCGGGATGGAATGGTTCACCGCCACGAACTCGCACTCGAACGGACCCGCCACATGCCGGTCCCCGGCCTCCACGTGCACCGTGGTCGGGGTGATCCGGTGCTCGGTGAGCTTCGCGGTGATGAACGCCAACGTCAGCTCGGAGCCGATCACCGGGATGTCCGGGCGCTCCTTGAGCAGATACGGCACCCCCCCGATGTGATCCTCGTGCCCATGCGTGAGCACGATCCCCACGATGTCCTTCAACCGATCCCGGATCGCGGTGAAATCCGGCAGGATCACATCGATCCCGGGCTGATGCTCCTCCGGGAACAACACCCCGCAATCGACCACCAACAACTTCCCCCCGAACTCGAACACCGTCATGTTCCGCCCGATCTCCCCCAAACCCCCCAACGGAATCACCCGCAACCCCCCCACAGGCAACGACGGCGGAGACTTGAGCTTACGAGAGGGCATCTGCACGGCAGAGGGCATGAACACACACTTTCAACATCGGACGGAACAGGACGGAACAACAGGTCGGACAACAGCAGAACAGGGTGGAGCACGGTGGTGCGGGGGAGTCACGGCGAGCCGGCACCGGCCGGCAGGACCGGATCGCCCCGGAAAGTCTGGACCAACTCTAACGTCGGTCCCGGGGTGTCGGCGCCGTGAAGGAGCCGTGCCGAGCGCCGTTCCGGCGGAACGTGCTCAGTCGAGGGTTCCGCCGATCGGCTCCAGGGCGACCTCGGGGGCGTGGGTGGCCACCCGGCCGAGCTTCCACTTGTCGGTGAACACCGCGATCGGCTCGCCGTCGGCCCGCCGGAGCACCTCGGTCCCGGGGATGCGGTTGAGGACGTCGGGGTCCGGGGCGATCACCCGCCGGGCGAGGGTGTAGGACAGGGGCTCGAGCCGCAGCTGCGCGCCGAACTCCCGGTCCATCCGGTCGGCCACGACCTCGAACTGCATCGGCCCCACCGCCGCCAGCACCGGCGCCTGGTCCCCGCGGGCCTCGGAGCGGAGCACCTGGATCACGCCCTCGTGCTCGAGCTGGGTGATCCCGCGGCGGAACTGCTTGGCCCGGCCGGCGTCCACGGCCCGGGCCACCTGGAAGTGCTCGGGGGAGAAGTGGGGGATGGGCGGGAAGGTCACCGGAGTCCCCGTGTACACGCTGTCCCCGGCCCGCAGCGCCGAGGCGTTGACCAGCCCCACCACGTCCCCCGGAAACGCCGTCTCGATGGTCTCCCGGTCCCGGCCGAACACGTGATGGGCGTACTTGGTGGCGAAGGGCTTGCCCGAGGCCGCGTGGGTGAGCACCATGCCGCGGTGGAAGACCCCGGAGCAGACCCGCAGGAACGCCACGTGGTCCCGGTGGGCGCGGTCCATCCCGGCCTGCAGCTTGAACACGAACCCGGAGAACGGGGCCTCCACCGGGCGCGGGACCCCGTCCGCGTCCAGCCGGGGTCCCGCCGGCGGCGCGAGGTCGACCAGGGCGTCGAGCAGCGCCGCCACCCCGAAGTTCAGGGCGGCGGCGGCGAAGAGGACCGGCGTGGCCTCCGCCGCGAGAAAGGCCTCGAGCTCGAACTCCCCGTTGCTCTCGGCCACCAGGTCGGCCGTCTCCACGGCCTCCGTCCACGCCGCGTCCTCCAGCCGGGCGGCCTCGTCGGGCCCGAAGACGTCCACCTCGGCCAGCGCGGCGCCGGCGGCCACCCGCCGGTACCGGGTGTAGGCCAGCGTGCGCGGGTCCAGGGTGCCCCGGAAGTCCCCGGACAGGCCCACCGGCCAGCTCAGCGGCACCGGCAGCCGCCCGGTGCGCTCCTGCACCTCGTCCATCAGCTCCAGGGCGTCCTTGCCCGGCCGGTCCCACTTGTTGATCACGGTGATCACCGGCAGGCCTCGGCGCCGGCACACGTCGAAGAGCTTCAGGGTCTGGGTCTCCAGGCCCTTGGCCGCGTCGACGAGCATCACCGCGCAGTCCACCGCGGCCAGCACCCGGTAGGTGTCCTCGGAGAAGTCGGCGTGGCCGGGGGTGTCGAGCAGGTTGAACACGGTGTCCCGGTACGTGAACTGGAGGGCCGCCGAGCTGATCGAGATGCCCCGCTCCTGCTCCATCTGCATCCAGTCCGAGACCGTGGAGCGGCGGCTGGACTTGCCGTGCGTCGCCCCGGCCTCCTCGATCACGTGCGCGTGCAGGGCCAGCGCCTCCGTCAGGGTCGACTTGCCCGCGTCCGGGTGCGAGATCACCGCGAACGTCCGCCGCCGGGACGCCTCGTGGAGGACGGCCGTGCCCGTGTCACCGGCGGCCGCCGGTGTGGACGTGGTCGGGTGGTGTAAGGCCATGATCCTAAATCTACCCTAACGTTAGAGTAATGTTGTCGCGTGCTGACCGGCCTCGACGGCGCCGCACCGGGCCGTGCGCGCCGATCGTCACCCGGAGGCCTGGCATCGTTGCCCCAGGCCCATCACGGGTGTGCACCACCGTGCGCAGCGGGGTCCCACCCGGTCGCCGGCGAGTCGCGGCGACCACCGAGAGGAGCAGTTGTGCAGATCGAGCACGCAGTCACCAGTGTGGCACTGATCGCGGCGCTGGCCGGCGCCACCGGGTGCGGGGCCCGCAGCGGACCGTCCGGCGAAGTGCCCGAGGCACCTTCGGCCGGGGCCTCGGCCGCCGGCACCACCCAGGCCCCGGCGACGGAGGAGCCGGTGATCACCGTCGAGGACTTCGCCTACGAGCTGCCCGCCTCGGTGGCTCCCGGCGCCACCGTCACCGTGATCAACGAGGGCGACGCCACGCACACCGTCACCGCCGAGGATGACAGCTTCGAAGCGGTCGTCGCCGGCGGTGGGACCACCACCTTCCTCGCCCCGGAGCAGCCCGGTGACTACGCCGTGGCCTGTGCCTACCACGCCGGGATGTCCGGGACGCTGACCGTCGAGTAGATTGTCCGCCGAACACCTCACCGCCGGTCGCACCGCGCCGCCGGTGTGCACCTCCCCGGGGCTCACTCCCGGCTCGGCAGGCACCGTCCGCAGCACGCACCGCATCTCATCGGAGGCAGTTCCCATGGACCTGAACGACCGCTCGATCCTGCTCACCGGTGCCGGCAGCGGCATCGGCCGCGCCCTGGCCCTGGAGCTGGCCCGGTACTCGCCGCGTCTGGCCCTGGTGGGCCGTCGTCCCGGACCCCTGGAGGAGGTCGCGGCTCTGGTGCGCGACAAGGGCGGTGAGGCAGTGGTGATCCCCGCCGATCTGACCGCTGAGGGCGCCCCCGCGCAGGTCGTGGCCGCGGCCCGGGAGCAGCTGGGCGGGATCGACGTGCTGATCAACAACGCGGGCAACGTCCGCGCGGGCCGGCTGGAGGCGATCGAGGAGTCCGAGGTGCTGGCGCAGATCGGGCTGAACCTCACCGCTCCGATCCTGCTCACCCGGGCGGCGCTGCCGGCGCTGCGGGCCTCGGGGGAGGGGGCGGTCGTGAACGTCTCGTCCGGGCTGGGCCTGCTCGGGATGGCCTTCTACGCGACCTACGGTGCGACCAAGGCCGGGATCGCCCACTTCGGGGAGGCCCTGCGCCGGGAGCTCCACGGCGAGGGCGTGCACGTGCTCAACGTCTTCCCCGGTGCCACCGACACCCCGATGATGGACAGCTCCGATGCGCAGGCCCAGCACGGGTTCGACCGCGAGAGCCCCGAGGAGGTGGCCCGCGCCACGGTGGAGGGCCTCGTCGCCGGCGAGCTGACCGTGGTGCGCGGCGAGTCCATGGTCCGGATGATCGCGTGGAACCGGGAGGACCCGGCCGCCGTGGACCGGACGCTCGCCGCGGGCAAGGACGAGCTGGAGAAGGTCGTGGCCGACCACTCCAGCCTCTGAGACCTCCGCCGGTGAGCGGCCCGATCCGGCGCCGCGGCTGCAGCGCACCCACGGTCGCGGTCGCAGTCGGGTCGGGATGCCTGTCCCGTGACCACGGTGCGGCTGCGGTGCCGTGCGTGCCGGGCGCCTTTGGCAGGATGAGGCCATGACCGTCGACGTCGCCGCCGCCCGGAAGGACACCGTGGGGACGGACCACGTCGTCCACCTCGACAACGCGGGCAGCGCGCTGGTGCCGCGACCCGTGGCGGACGCCGTGGTGGCCCACCTGCGCCGGGAGGAGCAGGTCGGCGGATACCGGGCGGCCGCCGAGGCCGCGGCGCGGCTGGCGGACGTGCACTCGTCGCTGGCCCGGCTGATCGGGTCCTCTCCCGGCGAGGTCGCCGTGCTGGAGAGCGGGTCCACCGCGTGGGCCACCGCCGTGTCCTGTCTCCCGCTGACCGCTCCGCGGGTGCTGCTGGGACGCACGGAGTACTGGCACAACGTCCTGGTCCTGCGGCAGCTGGCCCGCCGGGACGGTCTGGACCTGGTGGTGCTCGACGACGACGAGCACGGGCAGATGGACGTGGCGCACCTGCAGCGCGAGCTGGACCGGGGCGGGGTCGGGATGGTGGCGCTGACCCACGTGCCCATGGGCGGCGCGCAGGTGCAGCCGGCGGCCGGGGTGGGCCGGGCCTGCCGGGCGGCCGGGGTGCCGTTCGTCCTGGACGCCTGCCAGTCGGTCGGGCAGCTGCCGCTGGACGTGGCGGCGCTCGGCTGCGACGTCCTGGTGGGCACCGGCCGGAAGTTCCTGCGGGGCCCCCGGGGCACCGCCTTCGTGCACGTGCGCCGGGAGCTGCTGGACCGGCTCGGACCCGTGCTGCGCGACCGGCGCGGCTCGGCGGACGGCGAGGTCGAGGCGCGGTGGCTGGAGAGCTGGGAGACCGGTGTGGCCGGGCGGCTGGGGCTGGGCCGCGCCGCGGACTACGCCCTGGACCTGGGGGCGGACCCGGTCCGGGACCGGGTGACCGTCCTCGCCGAGACCCTGCGCGACCGGCTGGCCGCCGTCCCCGCGGTGCAGGTGCACGACCGCGGGCTCGTCCGGTCCGGGACCGTCACGTTCTCCGTCCGGGGCAGGGCGGCGGGGCAGGTGCAGGCGCACCTGGCCGGACAGGGGATCAACGTCTCCACCGCCCCGCTCCCGCCGTCAGCGGCCGCCCACGTCCTGGACCCGGCCGCCCGGGAGCGGGACGTGGTGGTCCGGGCCTCCGTGCACTACTACAACACCGAGGAGGAGCTCGACCGGCTGGCCGCCGCACTGCCCTGAGACGGGGCGGCCCCCGTCTGAGCCGGGACGAGGGGGCGCACGTCCACGTGCTCCCGGGTGGCGGTGAGCACGGACCCGTCCGGGACCTGCTGCCACCCGGGACCGTCGTCGGAGGGCTCGCTGGCCACCACGGTTCCGGCACCGTCCCGGCGCCAGCACAGGGTGTCCCCGGCGGCCGTCGCGGCGATCGTGGCACCGTCGGTGAGGAGCAGGTTGAACCGGCCCGTGGTCCGGGCCGAGACGTCTGCGACCACGGCCGCCAGCGCGTCCGGGGCGGCAGCCCCGGCGGCGAGCCGCTCCTGGACCATGGCCCACAGCAGGGCGGAGTCCACGCGCGCCTCGAGGCCCAGCAGACGGGCCGGCGGCAGCGCCGCGGCCAGGGCCTCCACGGACCGCGGCCAGCCGTCGACCCGCCCGTTGTGGCTGAACAGCCACGGGCCGTCCGTGTACGGGGCGGCCGCGGCCTCGTCCGGGGTGGTGCCGGGCGTGGCCGAGCGCACGGCGGCCAGCACCGCCGTGCTGCTGGTCACCCGGGCCACGTCCGCGAAGGAGGAATCCGCCCACATCGGCACGGCCCGGCGGTAGCGGGCCGGCACGGGGTCACCGGGGGCGTACCACCCGGCGCCGAACCCGTCGGCGTTCATGAGGCCGTTGCGCTGGTGCCGCGGCGCCCACGACTGCGTGAGCAGCCCGTGCTCCGGGGCCAGCAGCAGCTCCGCCAGGGGCGTGGGCGGACCGAGGAAGGCCAGGTGCCGGCACACCGCCTACCGTCCCTCGGCCGCGGCGTCCCGGGCGGTCCGGAACCCGGTGAAGATCTGCCGCCGGACGGGGTAGTCCCAGTTCCGGAACGCCGCCCGGCAGGCGGCCGCGTCGGTGGCCCAGGACCCGCCGCGCAGCACCTTCTGGTCGGGTCCGAAGAACACCTCGCTGTACTCCCGGTACGGGAACGCGCGGAACCCCGGGTACGGGGAGAAGTCGCTCGAGGTCCACTCCCACACGTCCCCCATCAGCTGGCGCACGCCCAGCGGCGAGGCGCCGTCGGGGAAGGAGCCCACCGGCGCCGGGCGCAGGGCCGCCCCGCCGAGGTTGGCGTGGCGGGACGTCGGCTCCTCCTCGCCCCACGGGAAGCGCCGGGACCGGCCGGTCGCCGGGTCCCAGCGGGCGGCCTTCTCCCACTCCGCCTCCGTGGGCAGCCGGCGTCCGGTCCACCGGGCGTACGCCTCGGCCTCCCAGTAGGACACGTGCTGGACCGGTTCGTCGCCGGGCACGGGTTCGACGACGCCGAAGCGCGTCCGCCACCACTGCCCGCCCTCGCGCCGCCAGAACCCCGGGGCGCTGATCCCCGTGCGCTGCCGGTGCGCCCAGCCGGCGGGGCTCCACAGGTCCGCCCGGTCGTAGCCGCCGTCCGCCACGAACCGCGCGAAGTCCGCGTTGCTGACCGGCACGGTGTCGATCCAGCAGCCGGGCACGTGCACCTCGTGGGCGGGGCGCTCGTTGTCCAGGGCCCACGGCTCCACCGAGGAGCCCATGGTGAACGTCCCCGCGGGCACGTGGACCTCCCGGGGCAGCTCCACGGTCCGGGGACCGAGGGCGGCGGGATCCAGCGGCTGCGCGTGCAGCACCGGCTCCCCGGCGCGCAGCTGGTGGGTGGCGAGCATGGTCTCGGCGTGCTGCTGCTCGTGCTGGACGATCATCCCGAAGGCGAAGCCGGCCTCCAGCAGGGGAGAGCCCTCCAGCGGGACGCGGTCCAGGATGTCGAGCGCCTTGGCGCGGACCTCGCCGATGTAGGCGCGGGAGTCGGCCGGGTCCAGCAGCGGCAGCGAGGGGCGGGAGCTGCGGGAGTGCTCGAAGGCGTCGTAGAGGGAGTCGATCTCCGGGCGCAGGGCCGCCATGCCGCCCACGTCCCGGACCAGCCACAGCTCCTCCTGGCTCCCGACGTGGGCCAGGTCCCACACCAGGGGCGACATCAGCGGGGAGTGCTGCTTGAGCAGCTCCTCCTCGTCGCACGCGGTGAGCGCGTGCACACGCCGGCGGGACCGTTCCAGGTCGCCGGCGATGCGCTCCTTGAGCGCTGCGGGAGATCCGGCGAGCGGGTCGTGGCTGTTCATGGGACGTGCACCTCGTTCCTCGGCGGGCCCTCCCAGTGTAGGACCGGGGCCACGGCGTGGTCCGTGGCCCCGGCACGGGGGACGAGGCGTCAGCGGTCGAGGTGGCCGATGACGGCGTCGGCCACCTCCCGGGGCGAGTCCTCGGTGGGGATGTGCCTGCCCGCCACCTCCACGAGGTCGGCGCCGGGGATCTCCTCGACGTAGCGCCGTGCGAACCCGATCCTCTGGAAGTCGTCGTCGCGACCCCACACCAGGCGGGTGGGCAGGGCCTTGGTCCGGAGCGCGGGCACCGCGTCGAGGGTCCACCGGGGATCGGCGGCCGCCGCCATGGCCGTCCAGGAGCGGGCCCGGGCCGGTTCGTGCCAGGGGGAGAGGTAGTCGGCCAGCTCGTCGTCGCGGAGCTCCCGCACGGTGCTGCGGCGGGTGGCCGTGGCGCGGGCCTCGAGCAGGTCCTCGACGCTGGTCGCCGCCCTGACCTCGGGGTCGCGGAAGCGTTCGACGGCCGGCACCGGCCAGGAGTCGAACATGACCGAGTTCATCAGCACCATCCTCCCCACGCGGTCGCTGGTGGCGGCCAGGTGCTGGGCGATGCCGCCGCCGATGTCGTGGCCGGCCAGGTCGAAGCCGTCGAGGCCCAGGGCGTCGGCGGCGCGCAGCACCGTCCGTCCCAGCGCCGGGACGGTCGCGTGGTCGGGATCGAGCTCTCCGGCGCTGGCGCCGCATCCCGGCAGGTCCAGCGCGATGCACCGGCGGACCCGGCCCAGGGCCGGCAGCACCGGCTGCCAGACCCTGCTCCAGAAGGTGCCGTGCAGCAGCAGGAGAGGCCGGTCCTGGTCGTCACCGGTGGTGAGGTACGACAGCTCGGTGCCGTCGACCTCGATCTGCCGGCGGTCCACGGGGTGCTCCACGAGGGCTCCTCTCACGTGCGGGTCGGGTGGTGCGGCGGGGTGCGCGCGGCCGCGCCGTCGCACCGTTCCTCCGGGGACGGGCGTCCCCCTCGATCCTGGTGCTAGGCGTCGAGCTCGTCCAGGGCCGCCAGGTAGGCCTCGTGGTACGTGGGGAACTGGGCGACCTGGTCCCGCAGGACGTCCAGCGGCAGCTGCGTGCGGATGGCCAGCGAGGCCTGGTGGATCCACTCGCCGGCCATCGGGCCGACCGCCCACGCCCCGACGAGGACCTTCCGGTCGGCGTCCGCCAGCAGGCCGAGGTGTCCGCGCGGTTCCCGTTCGTACGTCCAGGGGCGGGCGAGGGACTGCGCCAGGTCCAGCTCCACGGCCGCGGTGCGGATCCCCCGCTGGTCGGCCTGCTCCCCGGTGAGCCCGGCGGCCGCGATCTCGGGGTCGGCGAACACCACCCGCGGGATCCCCTCGTAGCCGGCCGGTCGCGGGCGGCCGAGAATGGCGTCGGCGGCGATCCGCCCCTGGTACTTGGCCACGTGGGTGTAGGGCATGACGCCCGTGACGTCGCCGATCGCCCACAGGTTCTGCGCGGCGCGGCAGTGCTCGTCGACGAGCACCTCGCCGTGCTCGCCCAGCCGCGCACCGGCCTCCTCGCAGCCCAGGCCCCGTGTGCGGGGCCTGCGGCCGGTGCCGAAGACCACGACGTCGGCCGCGACCTCCGTCCCGTCGTCGAGGTCGAGGACGCTGTCCTCGCCGGCGCGCCGCGCACCGGTGGCCGAGGACTCCAGCCGGACGTCCACGCCGGCCTCGGCGAGGTGGCCCTGCAGGAGTTCCCCCACCCGCGGGTCCTCGCGGTCCAGGAGGCGCCGCCCGCGGTGGACGAGGGTGACCCGGACCCCGTAGCCGGCCAGGAACGTGGCCGTCTCCACGCCGACCGCGCCACCGCCGACCACCACCGCGCGCCCCGGCAGGTCACGGGTGGTGTAGGTCTCCCGGTTCGTCCAGGCGGTGACCGTCTCGATGCCCTCGATCGGCGGGACGACGGCCTCGGAGCCCGTGGCGAGGACGATGTGCTCGGCGGTGATCTCCCGCCCGCCGGCGCGGATCCGGCCCGGCCCGGTGACGCGTGCCGCCCCCCGGATCACGGTCGCGCCCTGATCGGTGTAGCTCTCGGCCTGGGCGGAGTCGTCCAGACCGCGGGCCATGACGTCGCGGTGCTCCCGGGCGTCGGTCCAGTCCAGTTCCGCGCCGGACGTCCCGGCGGCTCGCCGGACCCCGGTGCGGGCCTCCACGGGCCGCAGGACCGTCTTGGAGGGAACGCACGCCCAGTAGGCGCACTCCCCGCCGATCAGCTCCTGCTCGAGGACCGCGACCCTCTTCCCGGCCGCGAGGAGCCGGCCGGCCGCGACCTCACCGCCGGGGCCCATGCCCAGCACGGCCACGTCGAAGTGCTCGCTCATGTCGGTACCTCTGCTTCCTGGTTGTCTTCCGGGACAGCCGGGGCGGCGGGCCGCTGCGTGCGCGTGGTCCTCCGGGGCCTCGTGCACGTGCTCCGCCGACGCCTCGACGGGGAACACCCCGCTCGGCCTTCTCCCGGCACTGCTGGCACCAGTGTGCACCGTCCCGGGCGCGGACAGGGGGCCGGGCTCCCGGGCGGAGCGGTGCGCGGGCCCGGGGGCGCCGCCATATACTGGCCGCGCGGCAGAGGGAGGATCCCCGCGGCCGGCGTCCGACCACCGACCGTCAGGAGAACGACCATGACCGCTGCTCCCACCTCCCGTGCCCGCCGTGTCCGCGGTGCCGCCGCGCCGTCCCTGGGTGCCGTCCTGCTGCTGGGCCTGACCGCCTGCGGAGGCGGCGGCGACCCCCTCGCCGGGGACGAAGGATCCGCGGACGGCGCCACGGGCACCGTGACCGTGGGCTCCGCGGACTTCCCGGAGAACGAGATCCTGGCCCACCTCTACGCCGGGGCCCTGGAGTCCGCCGGGGTCGACACCGAGACGAACCTCGGCATCGGCTCCCGGGAGGCCTACGTGGGCGCGGTGCAGGACGGGGCCGTGGACGTGATCCCGGACTACTCCGGCAACCTCCTGCTCTTCGTGGACCCCGATGCCACCGCGAGCTCGGCCGAGGAGATCATGGACGCCCTGCCGGAGGCTCTGCCGGAGGGACTCACCGTCCTGGAGCCCGCCGAGGCGCAGAACAAGGACACCCTGGTGGTGACCCCGGAGACCGCCGAGCAGTACGGGCTGACGAGCATCGAGGACCTGGCGGAGGTCTGCGACGAGCTGGTGCTCGCGGCCACCCCGGAGTTCGCCGAGCGCGCCTACGGTCTCGAGGGCCTCGAGGAGAGCTACGGGTGCGTGCCGGCGTCCTTCGAGCCGATCAACGACGGCGGCGGGCCCCTGACCCTGCAGGCCCTGCTCGACGGGGACGCGGACGTGGCCGACATCTTCTCCACCACGCCCTCGATCGTGGAGAACGACCTCGTGGTCCTGGAGGACCCGGAGAACAACTTCATCGCCCAGCAGGTGGTGCCCCTGACGGCCGAGGACCGGCTGCCGCAGGAGGCGGTGGACGCCCTGAACGAGCTGTCCGGGCAGCTGACCACGGAGGACCTCATCGAGCTCAACACCCGGGTCAGCGGCGAGGACCAGGTCAACCCGGCCGAGGCGGCCCAGGAGTGGCTCTCCGCCAACGGGTACTGAGGCCGGCACCGGTCCAGGGGACCGGACCCGCTGTACCGGGGTGGGCCGGCAGGGGGAGGCCGTGCGGCGCGCGGGTCGCCGGCGGGGCGAGTCAGAACGGGAAGGAAGAAGCGATGCAGCAGACGCAGGAACAGGTCGGTGTCACGGTGGTCTGGGAGATGCTGCGCGAGAGCGTGTCGTCCCACGAGGAACCGAGCCTCGACGGCCTGCTGCAGGTCGTCGTCGCGGAGTGCGACTCGTTCGAGGCGAGCCTGGCCGGGATCATGGCGCACAAGATCGCGGACGAGCACGTCTCCCGCGAGGACCTCGTCGTGCTGTTCGAGGAGGCGATCGCCGCGGAGCCGGAGATCGCGGCGTGCGCGGCCGCCGACCTGCTCGCCAGCGTGGACCGCAATCCGGCGTACCCCAGCGTGCTGGTGCCCTACCTGTTCGCCAAGGGGTTCGTCGGCCTGCAGATCCACCGGGTGGCGCACCATCTCTGGCACCGGCAGCGCCGGCTGGCGGCCACGTTCCTGCAGAGCAGGGTCTCGGAGGTCTTCTCGATGGACATCCATCCCGGCGCCGTCATCGGGGCGGGCGTCTTCATCGACCACGCGACCGGCGTCGTCATCGGTGAGACCACGGTGGTCGGCGACGACGTCTCGATCCTGCAGAACGTGACGCTCGGCGGCACGGGCAAGCAGTCCGGGGACCGCCACCCCAAGATCGGCTCGGGCGTGCTCCTGTCGGCCGGGGCCAAGGTGCTCGGCAACGTGCCCGTGGGCGACGGGGCGAAGGTCGGCGCCGGCAGCGTGGTGCTCGGGCCCGTTCCGGCCGGCACCACCGCCGTGGGCGTGCCCGCCCGGGTCGTCCGGTCCCGGGCCGGTGAGCCGCCCGCCGAGTCGATGGACCAGTCCCTCGACTACATGATCTGAGGTCCGCGCCCACCCGGCCGGGCCCTCCCGGCCGCGACCGCACCGGCCCCGATCGCCCGGCGACGACCGCACCGGGGACGATCACACCGCGGACGCTCGCACCGGGGACGCTCGCACCGGGGACGAGCGCTCCTGCCGGAGGGTCGCACCCGCTCCGGCAGGAGCGCCCGGCCGGTGCCGAGCGGCGCACGCCGCGTGCGCCGCTCGACCGGCTCAGCCGGACGTCGCGGCGAGGAGCGCCGTGCTGTCGGCCGCCGTGCCCGCCAGCTGCGGTGCCCACCCGTCGCCGCCCTCCAGATAGCCGCGGACGGTGAAGCGGCTCTCCGCACCGGCCGGCAGCTGCGGGCGGTCCGGCGTCACCTGTGCGCCCGGGCCCCGGTTGCCGTGCTCCGCGAAGCGCGCCTCGCGCCACGAGAAGCCGCTCATGTCGGTCCACGGGCTGTCCGCGACGTGGGCGCCGAGCCAGGAGTCGCGCACGAGCACCTGCGCCACGGCCCGCGGGTCCCCGCTGGGGTGCCAGGGGCGGCCGAGGTGCACGGTGCCGGCGGCGGCCCCGGACGTGAAGCGGCAGCCGTCGAAGAGGTAGCCGTGCTCGATGCCCAGGTCCTGGCTGCCGGCCGTGACGTACCCGTTGTTGGTGGCCGAGCCGCGGTCCAGAGACCTGATCTCGCACTGGTCGAACACGGCGGTGCCGCGGCCGAACACGAAGTCGACGTCGCCCTCGACGTGGCACCGGTCGAACCAGGACCTCGCGGCCACACCGCGTCCCGGGGAGTTCACCAGGAGGGTGTCCTGGTTGCCGAGGAAGCGGACCCCGGAGAACACCGCCCGGTCGCCGGTGAGGTGCAGGGCCACGGCCTGGCGGTTCTTCATCTCCGGGTGCGCGGCCTCGTCGAAGTCGTTGCTGAACGTCAGGTTCCGCGCCACGAAGTCGGTGCCGTCCACCCGGGCGGACGCGCTGCCGAACGTGCCGAACGGCCCGCTCCCGTCGGGCTTGACGGTGCCGGAGGCGTTGTCGTGCACCAGCACCACGTCCTCGGGCCGGCCGCCCGTCCCGACGAGGGAGATCCGGGGCTTGCTCGACGGAACGAGCAGGACCTCCCGGTACTCCCCGGGCTGGATCCGGATGACCGTCCGGCGGGCACCGCCCGGCTCCGCCGCGTCCACGGCGGCCTGCACGGTCCGGAAGGGCTTGCCGGGGCCGACGTCGAGCACCACGGGGGTGTCCACGGGGCGCTCGGCGGGCCAGTACATCCGGGCCAGCGGGTCCGTCACGGCGTCGAGGTCCGGGAACCAGCCCGGCGGCACGATCCGCTTCGACCGCAGCTCGGCCGCGACCAGCCGGGCCACCGCCAGGGCGCCCAGCGCCTGGAAGTGGGTGTTGTCCGTGGAGCCCTGCGGGTACTGCGGGTGCTCGCCCGGGGCGAGGTGCAGGAAGTGGGACGTGGTTCCCTCGGGGCCGAGCCGCTGCCACAGCTCCTTGGACGAGGCGGTCAGGTCCACCAGGGGGGTGCCGGTGGCGGCGGCGAGGTCGCGCACCGCCTGCGGATAGGCACCGTGGGTGTCCCTCGCGGCCCCGAAGGCGTCGAAGCGCCGGCGCTCCACGGGGGTGACCAGCACGGGCTGCGCGCCGCGCGCCGCGGCGCCGTCGACGTAGCGGCGCAGGTACTCCTCGAAGGTCGAGCCGGGCAGGGTGCCGCGGGCCGGGTCGCCGACCTTCTCGTCGTTGTGGCCGAAGGAGATCAGCAGGTGGTCGCCCGGCTGCAGCAGGGCCAGCGCCCGGTCCAGCAGCCCGGCGTCCGCGTAGCTCTTGGAGGAGGCCCCGGACCAGGCGAGGTCGAGCACGCCGGCCCGGGGGCCCAGCAGCAGGGGCAGCGCCTGGCCCCACCCGGCGCGCGGGCGCTCGGAGTGCTGGTACGCGGACGACGTCGAGTCCCCGACCACGAGGATCACCGGCCGGGTGCGTCGCTTCCCGCCGTGGTTGCCGGCGGCCCCCGGCGCGGCGAGGGCCGGGGAGGCCGTGGCGCCCGCCACCGCGGCGGAGCCCGCCGCGAGGGCGAGCGCGGTCAGGACGGTGCGGCGGCTCGGCGTCCCGGGCGCCCTCACCGGTCGCCGCCGGTGCTGAGGACGGGACCCGCGGCACGCTCGAGCAGGGCGGGCACGGCCTGGGGCGCGTGGACCTTCGTGCGCAGCTCGGGCGACCAGCTGGTGTCGCGGGTCAGGCGCTCGGCGGCGGGGACGGCGGCGTTGTACTCGGCCAGGAGGTCGACCTTCTTGCCGTTGACGGTGTTGTCCACGGTGGCGATCGTCGCGCCCTTGTACCGGGCGATGAGCTCCGCCGGGTCCGTGCCCGCCGGGAGGGTGAAGGCGTTGGCCTCGGCCCAGAGGTGGGACTCGATGCCGGCCCCCAGCGAGTACACGTAGGGGACGGAGCTGTCCTCGGTCACCGTGTAGTGGTTGTTGTAGACGTCCACCTGGCCGTAGCGCACCCGCGGGGCCCGCTGGCCGACGTCCTCGAAGACGTTGTGGTGGACGGTCACCCGCAGCCTGCCGGGGTCGCCCCGGGTGGTGGAGTCGGTGGACCCGATGAGCATCAGCTTGTCGTGGTCGGCGAACCGGTTGTAGGACATGGTGACGAGGTCCGACCCGTTGGTCACGTCGACCGCGCCGTCGTGGACCTGGTAGGGGGTGCCGAAGTACGAGGGCTGCTCGCTGTCGAGGTTGGGCGCGTCGGTGAACTCCGAGTGGTCGATCCAGACGTGGGTGGCGCCGTTGATGACCTGGAGCAGGTCGTACTCGCTGTTCCAGGCCCCGGTGCTGCCGTCCCCCGGGTCCCAGGCCGGGAAGCAGTCGTAGGAGTCGCGCAGCGTCAGGTTCCGGAGGATGACGTTGTCGCTCCCGTTGATCCGCAGGGCCGCGCCGTGGATCTCGCTGCCGGCGCCGGCGCCGACGATCGTGGTGTTGCTCGGGACGTCCCAGCGGATCGTCGCCGCCTGGTTCCGGGCGGACGCCCGGCGCGCGTCCTCCTGGGCCCCGGCCGGATCCCGGTCCCGGCCCCACGTGGCGGGGTCGTAGGCCTCCAGGTACTGCTCCAGGGAGTAGCCGGTGCCCGCCGCGTAGTCGTCGCAGCTCAGCGGGGAGCCGTCCGGCGCGGTGTTGGCGTCGATGGTCCCGTGCACGCGGACGATCTTCGGGCGGTCGCCCGCGGCCTCGAACGCCGCCAGCAGCTCGGCCCTGCTCGTGACGTCGTAGACGTCGGCGGGCTCGGCGGAGGAGCCGCCGGTCGTGCCGGGGCCCAGGGAGGCCCACCCGTCGTTCTCCGGCAGGACCTGGCGTTCGAGCGGGGTGCGGGCGGTCTGGGCCGCGGGGTCGGCGAGGGGGCTGGGGGCGGCCGACGCAGGGGTCGCCGCGAGGAGCGCGGCCGTCACGGCCACGGCGGTGGGGATGGACAGGTGCGCAGTGCGTTTCCGCATGGTTCCTCTTCCGTCATCGGGGGGGGCGCCCTCGGGGGGAGGTGGGACGGATGTGACGGGGGTCACGGGAGGGCGTTGAGCAGGACGGTATCAGAAAGCGCTTTCCCAGAGAAGGGCGGGTGCCGTGGGGGCGCGCGGGGCGAGGCTGCCGCTCCTCGTCGCCCGCCGGCGGCCGAGGGGTCGCCGCCGGTGCGGAAGGCCGGCGCGACCGGGAGGTCAGCGGGCGGCGCGCGACTCCTCGACCGAGGCCACGAACTCGCGGGCCAGGTCGACCAGCTCCTCGGTCCGCTCGATCTGCGGCATGTGACCGGTGTCCGGGAAGACGTGCAGCCGGGCGTGCGGCAGCGCGGCGACCGCGGCCTCGGCGTGGTGGGCGGGCAGCACGGCGTCCGCCTCGCCCCACACCACGAGCACGGGCAGGCCCGACGCGCGCACCCTCTCCAGCAGGGCCCTCCGCCAGCCGGGCAGCACCCCGATCACGGGCAGCCCGATGCTGCGGTAGGTGCCCAGGAAGGTGGCCCGGAAGTCCGGCTGGGAGCCCACCGTCGCCGCGTGCCGGAGCCGCTCCGGGGTGGCCAGGTCCGGGTCGAAGAAGCAGCTCTGGTTGGACCGCACTGCGGCGGCCCGCGCCAGCGGCCGGAACCGCGGGCCCACCACGGGCAGCCGCGACAGCGCGGCCCACACCATGGGCAGGGCCGAGACGTTGGCCTCGCGGCCGAACCCGGCGCTGTCGGCGAGCAGCAGGCCCGCGACCCGCCCGGGGTGCTCGGCGGCCACGGTCATGGCCACGGCGCCGCCCAGGGAGTTGCCCATGAGGTGCACCGGCCGGTCCTCGCCGACCGCGTCGAGCACGCCGACCACGGCGCGGGCGAACGCCCCGAGCCCCGGCCGGTCCGCGCCGGCGGGGGTGAGCCCGAAGCCGGGCAGGTCCATGCTGAGCACCCGGTGGTCCCGGGCGAGCAGCTCGTGGGCGGCCGACCAGTCCTCCAGGCTCCGGCCGATGCCGTGCAGCAGCACCACCGGCGGGGCCCCGGCCGGGCCGGACAGGCGGATGCGCACGGGGCGGCCGGCGACCTCCGCCGTCGTCGTGGCCTCCGGTGCGCCGGCGGGGACGTGCGCGGCGGAGGTCTCCGCGGGGGAGGGCGAGGGGTGCCGGTCGGTCATGCGCGGGTCTCCTGGGGGCGGGCGCCGCGGCGGGCCGCGGTGCGGGGGACGAGGTCGAGGGTGCGGGCCAGCGGGGTGCGCAGGGTGGTCGCGGAGTCGATCAGGTAGTTCTGCCGCACCCGCCACGGGTGCCGGTCGCCCTGGCGCGGGAACGCGCCGATCGCGCGCTGGACGTAGCCGGAGCTCAGGTCCAGCAGCGGGTGCTCGGCCATCTCCCGGCTCGCGCGCGGCACCACGGCTCCGGCGTCGTGGCGCTGGAGGTGCTTGAGCACCTTGCACACCAGTCGGTGGGTGAGGTCCGCGCGCAGGGTCCAGGAGGCGTTGGTGTAGCCGATGCACAGCGCGAAGTTCGGCACGCCGGTCAGCATCGCGCCGTTCCAGACGAACTGCTCGGACAGCTCCACCGGGGTCCCGTCCACGGTCAGGACGATCCCCCCGAAGGGGATCAGCCGCAGACCCGTGGCGGTGACCACGACGTCGGCCTCGAGCACCCGGCCGCCGCCCAGCCGGACGCCCTCGGGCACGAACGTGTCGATCGTGTCCGTGACGACCTCCGCCCGCCCCTTCTTCAGCGCCTTGAACAGGTCCGCGTCCGGCACCGCGCACAGCCGCTGGTCCCACGGGTCGTAGGACGGGGTGAAGTGCTCGGCCACGAGCTCCTCCGAGCCGAGGATGCGTGCCGCCCGGGACGTGAAGAACTCCCGGGCCGCGGCCGGGCGGCGCCGGCAGAACTGGTACACGGCCGTGCTGAACAGGATGTTCTTGGCCCGGATGATGCGGTGGGCGAGCCCCGCGGGCAGGATCCGGCGCAGCGCGTCGGCCCGTCCGTCCCGTCCGGGCACGGCGCTGATCCACGTGGGGGAGCGCTGCAGCATCGTCGTGCTCGCGGCGTCGGCGGCCATGGCCGGCACCAGGGTCACCGCGGTGGCGCCGCTGCCGACCACCACCACGCGCCGGCCGGTCCAGTCCAGGTCCTCGGGCCAGAACTGCGGGTGCACCACCCGGCCGCCGAAGTCCTCGATCCCGGGCAGCAGGGGGTCGTGGCCCTGCTCGTAGTCGTAGTAGCCGGCGCACGAGTACAGGAACGAGCACGTCATGGTCCGCCCGTGGACGGTGCCGTCCCCGTCGCGGACCTCGAGACCGAGGGTCCAGCGCTGGTCGGCCCCGGACCAGTCGGCCGAGACCACGCGGGTGCGGAGGCGGAGGTGCCGGTCGATGCCGAACTCCTCCGCCGTCTCGTGGATGTAGGCGAGGATCGAGGGGCCGTCGGCGATGGACTGCGGGTCCCGCCACGGCTTGAAGGAGTAGCCGAGCGTGAACATGTCGGAGTCGGAGCGCACGCCCGGGTAGCGGAACAGGTCCCACGTCCCGCCCAGGTCGTCGCGGGCCTCGAGGACGGTGTAGGACAGCTCGGGGCACTCGGTCTGCAGGCGGTACGCCGCGCCGATCCCGGACAGGCCCGCCCCGACGACGACGACGTCCCGGTGGTCGGCGTCCCCGGGAGGCCCGCCGGTGTCCCCGCCGGGGGGGCCGCTGACGGGCCGGCCGGGGGACCCGCTGGGAGAGGTGGGTGCTCGCATGGTTCCAGGATCGCCGAGGCCGCCGAGGCAGACTTGACGCTGGGCGACGAATGCTTGACCCTGGGCGACATGACGGTCATCCGGTCCGCCGGGCTGCGCGGCTTCCGCGCCGCGGTCGCCGAGCTCGGCGGGGACGCCGAGGCCCTGGCGGACGCCGCCGGCCTGCCCCGGGCGGCCCTGGACACCGACGACCTCCTGGTGCCGGATCGGGCCGTCGGGCGGGTGCTGGAGACGGCCGCCCGGGAGCTCGGCTGCCCCGACCTCGGGCTGCGAGTCGCCGCGCGGCAGGACCCGGGCGTGCTCGGCCCGCTGGCGCTCGCGGCCCGCCACTCCGAGACGGTGCGCGACGCCCTCGAGTGCACCTCCCGCTACCTGTTCGTCCACGCCCCGTCCCTCGAGCTGGCGCTGGTCGAGGACCCCTACGGGTCCCGCGGGGTGACGGCGGTGCGCTACGGCGGCGCCGCGATGCCCCGGGACGCGGGGCGCGGCAGCCCCCAGGGCACCGACCTCGGCCTGGGCCTGCTGCACCGGGCCCTGACCTCCCTGGTCGGCGGCCGCTACGGACTGCGCACCGTCGAGCTGGCCCACCGGCCGGCGGCCCCGCTGCGGGCCTACGAGGAGTTCTTCGGGGCCCCCGTGCGCACCGGCCGCCCCGAGGTCCTGCTGCGGATCCCCACGAGCACGCTCGCCCGGCCGCTGCACGGGGACGCCGGGGTCCGGCAGGTGGCGCTCGCCTTCCTCGACACCCAGCTCCCGGGGGCCGGCGCCGCGTGGGCGCCGCGGGTCCGGGGGGTCCTGGTGCAGCTGCTCGGCACCACGCCCCCGGAGATCGAGGCGGTCGCCCGGGTGCTGGACCTGCACCCCCGCACCCTGCAGCGCCGCCTCGCCGATGAGGGCACCACCTTCGGCGCCGTGCTCGACGAGACCCGGCGCAGCGCGGCCCTGCGCTGGCTGACCACCACCGACGTGCCCCTCGGGCAGATCGCCGGGCTGGTGGGCCTGTCCGAGTCCTCGGCCCTCACCCGCTGCGCCCGCCGCTGGTGGGGCGCCCCGCCGCGGGATGTCCGCAGCCGGGGCGTTCCGGCCGGCTGACGGTGTCGCCGCACGTCAACTTCCTGTCGCAGAAGGTCAAGCGGCGGCCGGTGCCCGCCCGCACACTGGACAGCAGGCCCCGTCCCTCGACCCCAGGAGCACCCGTGTCCCCGACCGACCCCTTCCGCTTCCCCGGCGCCACCGCGGTGCTCACCGGCGCCGCCTCCGGCATCGGTGAGCAGCTCGCCCACGGCCTCGCCGCCCGCGGCACCCACCTGGTGCTCCTCGACCGGGACGCGGAGGGGCTCGAGACCGTCGCCGGGGCGGTCCGCACCGGGCACCCCGGCCTGCGGGTGCGCACCGTGGTCGTGGACCTGGCCGAGCTGGCCGCGCTGCCCGGCGTCGCCGGGCGGATCCTGGCCGAGCACCCGCGGATCGACCTGCTGGTCAACAACGCGGGGGTCGGCCTGGGCGGGTCCTTCGAGCAGGTCTCCGCGGAGGAGTTCGACTGGCTCATGGACATCAACTTCCGGGCGCCCGTGGTCCTCACCCGCGAGCTGCTGCCCGCCCTGCTGGCGGCCCCCGGCAGCCACCTCGTCAACCTGTCCAGCCTGTTCGGGCTCATCGCCCCGCCCGGGCAGGTGGCGTACTCCGCGAGCAAGTACGCCCTGCGTGGGTTCAGCGAGGGCCTGCGGCACGAGCTGGCCGGGCGGGTGGGCGTCACCGTGGTCCACCCGGGCGGGGTCCGGACCCGGATCGCCGAGACCGCGCGCACCCCGGCCGCGGTGCCCGAGGACCGGGCGCGCACGGACCGGGAGGACTTCGCGGCGCTGCTGAGCTATCCGGCGGAACGGGCGGCCGCCGACATCCTGGGTGCGGTGGAGCGGCGCCGGGGCCGGCTGCTCGTGGCCCCCAGCGCCGTGCTGCCGGACCTCGTGGCGCGGCTCCTCCCGGGGTCGTACTGGCCGGTCCTGCGGGGGGTGCCGCGGGTCCTGCAGCGCCTTTCCCGGCGGCGGCGCCGGGCCTAGGCTGAGCGCATGACCAGCACGCTGTCCGCCGTCGCCGTCGACTGCCGCGATCCCGAGACCCTGGCCCGCTTCTGGTGCGCGGCCCTGGGCTACACGGTCCACGGCGAGGCCGAGGGCTACGTGGGGATAGCCCCTGCCCGGGGCGCGGGCCCGCACCTCGACTTCCTGCTCGTCCCGGAGCCCCGGACGGCCAAGAACCGGCTGCACCTCGACCTGCGCGCCGTGGACACGGACCGGGACGCGGAGGTCGCGCGCCTGGAGTCCCTCGGGGCCCGCCGCGTGGACGTGGGCCAGGGTCCCGAGGTGACCTGGGTGGTGCTGGCCGACCCGGAGGGCAACGAGTTCTGCGTGCTCTCCGACCTCGAGGACGACTGAGCCGGCGACCGGGCCGGCGGCCTCAGCCGGCCGCGCCGTCCACGTAGTACCACCGGCCGTCCTCGCGCCGGAACCGGGAGCTCTCCCGCTGGGCCCCCCCGGGCCCCGTCCGCACTCCGCCAGAACGCGGTGAAGTCCACCCGTCCCTCGTCGTCGAAGGGGCCGCCGCCCGTGGCGCCGTGGACGTCCAGCCGGGTCCAGCGCAGCGCGGGGTCCAGGTCCACGGACGCCGGGCGCGTGCCCGGGTGCCACGAGGCCAGCAGATAGGTCTCGTCCCCGGCGGCGAAGGCGCTGAACCGCGAGCGCATGAGCAGCTCGGCCGTGGGCGCGGCGCGGCCGGCGTGGAAGCGGCCGCAGCACGCCCCGTAGGTCTCCCCGGTGCCGCAGTGGCAGCGGGCGTCGTCGTCGATCATGCCCCCGATCCTTCCACCACCGCGCGCGAGGTCGCGG
>NZ_JBISWJ010000021.1:0-72324 GCF_044462225.1 Kocuria kalidii
TCCGCGACCTCGGCGAAGAATCGGAAGAAGAAGAGGGGGAGGCAGGAGAGGGGAGGGCTCAGGCCATCCAGCCCTCGACCACGCCCTTGCCGAAGAAGACCACGAAGGCCGCCGCCACGACGTACATCAGCGGGTGCACCTCCCTGGCGCGGCCCTGGACGAGGCGGATGAAGACGTAGGAGACGAAGCCCGCGCCGATGCCGTCGGCGATCGAGTAGGTGAACGGCATGACGGCGAACGTCAGGAACGAGGGCACGGACAGGCCCCAGTCGTCCCACTCGATGCGCACGACCTGCTTGGCCATGAGGAAGCCCACCACCACCATGGCCGGGGCCACGGCCTCGAACGGCACCACGTTGACCAGCGGCGTGATGAACATCGCGAGCAGGAACAGCACGCCGGTGACCACGTTGGCCAGACCGGTGCGGGCGCCGTCGGCGATGCCGGTGGAGGACTCGACGAAGATCTGGTTGGAGGACACGGAGCCCGCGCCGCCGGCGATCGCGCCCGCGGCGTCCACGAGCAGGATCTTGTCCACGTTCTGGATCTGCCCGTTCCTGCCCACGAGCCCGGCCTGCTGGGACAGCCCGACCATCGTGCCCATCGCGTCGAAGAAGATCGAGAGCAGGATCGTGAAGATCAGCAGCGCCGCCGCGAGGGCGCCCAGGCTCTGGAGCGCCTCGAGCGGGGCGGCCGAGCCCACGAGCGAGAGGTCCGGGAGCGCCACGAACGAGGTGGGGGCGGAGGGCACCACGAGCGACCACCCGGTCGGGGCGTCCACCGAGGAGCCGGACGGGACGACCGCCTCGAGCACGTGGGCCAGGACCGTGGTCGCCACCACGGCGATCAGGATGGCGCCGCGGACGTTGCGGACGATGAGCGCCAGGGTCAGGAGCAGGCCGACCACGAACGTGAGCATGGGCCAGCCCAGCAGCGTCCCGCCGTCGCCGAGCTGCACGGGCACGGTGGTGCCGGCGGCGTCCGGGATGCGGCGCACGAACCCGGCGTTCACGAACCCGATCAGGGCGATGAACAGTCCGATGCCCACCACGATGGCGGTCTTCAGGGACGCCGGCACGGCGTTGAACACGGCCGTGCGGAAGCCGGTGAGCACCAGGACGAACATGATCAGGCCCGCCCACACCACCAGCCCCATGACCTGCGGCCAGGTGAGCTGCGGGGTGGTCACGATCGTGACGGCGAGGAACGCGTTGACGCCCAGCCCGGTGGCGATCGCGAAGGGCGCGCGCGCCACCAGGCCCATGAGGATGGTCAGCACGCCGGCCACGAGCGCCGTCACGGCGGCGACCCGTTCACCGCCCAGGACGTTGCCGGCGCCGTCCGGGCCGTAGCCGAGGATCAGCGGGTTCAGCACCACGATGTAGCTCATCGCGATGAAGGTCGCCACGCCGCCGCGGACCTCGCTCGTCACCGAGGAGCCGCGCTCGCTGATCTTGAAGAAGCGGTCCAGGCCGTTGCGCGGCGGGCCGGAGGGGGTCTCCGTGGAGACGGAAGCGGAGGATGCCATGGTGGTCCTTCAGGCACTCGACGGGAGGGAGCACGACCCGGCGGGAAGGGCTCCTGGACGGACGGCGGCACCGGCGTGCCACCGGGACGACACTACCGGTCCGGGTTCGGGTGCGTCCCGGCCGGGACGGGGGACGAGGCGGGCTCGGTCGGACCCCGGAGCACATCTTGATTTCCAAGTCAACCCCTGTGACCCGTCACGACGGTTCATGGCGGTTTGTGACGACCGGCGTGACTGTCCCGCGGCACGCGCGAACAATCGATGGCATGACACAGACGACGCGCGCGCCCCGCGCTGCCCGGAAGCCGAAGCCCGAGGGGCAGTGGAAGGTCGACGGCCGGGATCCCCTGAACCCCAACGAGGTCTTCAAGCAGGCCGACGACGGGCTCAACGTGCGCGCTCGGATCGAGGAGGTCTACTCGAAGCACGGCTTCGCGTCGATCGACCCCCAGGACCTGCACGGACGCTTCCGCTGGTGGGGTCTCTACACCCAGCGCCGGCCGGGCATCGACGGCGGGAAGACGGCATCGCTGTCCGACGCCGAGCTCGAGGACGAGTACTTCATGATGCGCGTCCGGCTCGACGGCGGGGCCCTCACCCGCGAGCAGCTGCGCGTGCTCGGCCGGATCTCCGCGGACTTCGCGCGGGACTCGGCCGACATCACGGACCGGCAGAACATCCAGTACCACTGGATCCGCGTGGAGGACGTCCCGGAGATCTGGCGCCGGCTCGAGGACGCGGGCCTGGACACGATCGAGGCCTGCGGGGACGTCCCCCGCGTCATCCTGGGCTCCCCGCTCGCCGGGATCGCCGAGGACGAGATCATCGACCCCACCCCGGTGATCGAGCGGATCAAGTCCACGTACATCGGCTCCCCGGAGTTCTCGAATTTGCCGCGCAAGTACAAGACCGCGATCACCGGCCACCCGTCCCTCGACGTGGTGCACGAGATCAACGACTGCGCGTTCGTGGGCGTGGTCCACCCCGAGCTCGGACCCGGCTACGACCTGTGGGTCGGCGGCGCGCTGTCCGTGGTGCCGTTCCTCGGCAAGCGCCTGGGCGCCTTCGTGACCGAGGAGCAGGCCCCCGAGGTGTGGAAGGGCGTCACCGGCGTCTTCCGCGACTACGGCTACCGGCGGCTGCGCAACCGCGCCCGCCTGAAGTTCCTGGTCCAGGACTGGGGCGCCGAGAAGTTCCGGCAGGTGCTCCAGGACGAGTACCTGGGCTACGAGCTGGCCGACGGCCCGGCGCCGGAGAAGTCGGCCTCCCCCGGCGACCACATCGGCGTGCACCGGCAGAAGGACGGCCGGTTCTACATCGGCGTGGCCCCGCGCGTGGGCCGCGTCTCCGGGGCGAAGCTGCTGGCCCTGGCCGAGGTGATGGCGAAGTACGGCACCGACCGGCTGCGCACCACCCCGCACCAGAAGCTCGTGCTGCTGGACATCGAGGAGGCCGACGTCGAGGCCGTCGTCGCCGACCTCGACGCCCTCGACCTGCAGGCGCGGCCCTCCGCGTTCCGCCGGTCCACGGTGGCCTGCACCGGCATCGAGTACTGCAAGCTCGCGATCGTCGAGACCAAGCAGACGGCCTCGGACACCATCGACGAGCTCGAGCGCCGGCTCGCCGACGTGGAGCTGCCCCACCCCCTCGCCATGCACGTCAACGGCTGCCCCAACTCGTGCGCCCGGATCCAGACCGCGGACATCGGGCTCAAGGGCCAGCTGCTGCCCACCGAGGACGGCGGGCAGAAGCCCGGCTACCAGGTGCACCTGGGCGGCGGGCTCGCGGCCGACGACCGTGCGGAGGCCGGCCTGGGCCGCACCGTGCGCGGCCTGAAGGTCTTCCAGGACGACCTGGCGGACTACGTCGAGCGACTGGTCCGCCGGTTCCTCGCCCAGCGCACCGGCGAGGAGACCTTCGCCGAATGGACCCTCCGGGTCGAGGAGAGTGAACTCGTATGACCAGCACCGACACGGGCACCCGCACCGCCCTGCGCGACGAGCAGCAGCTGCGCGCCCTGGCGGACGCCGGCGCCGCCGCGCTGCACGCCGAACTCGACGCCGAGGGCCGGGTCCCGGCCGAGGGCGAGGCCTCCACGGAGGAGGCGATCCGCTGGGTCGCCGAGAACTTCGACCTGCGCAACGTCACCGTGGCCTGCTCGATGGCCGACGCCGTGCTCCCGGCCCTGGTCGCCGAGCAGCTGCCGGGCGTGGACGTGCTCTTCCTCGAGACCGGCTACCACTTCCCGGAGACCATCGGCACCCGGGCCGCCGTGGAGCACATGCTCGACATCACCGTGGTCGACGCCCTCCCCGAGCTGACCGTGGCCGAGCAGGACGCCCAGCACGGCAAGGACCTCTTCGCCCGCGACCCCGGCCTGTGCTGCACCATCCGCAAGGTGAACCCCCTGCGGCAGTCCCTGGCCGGCTACGAGGTCTGGTTCACCGGTGTGCGCCGCGACGAGTCGTGGACCCG
Source organism: Kocuria kalidii (assembly GCF_044462225.1). Lineage (NCBI taxonomy): Bacteria > Bacillati > Actinomycetota > Actinomycetes > Micrococcales > Micrococcaceae > Kocuria > Kocuria kalidii. The sequence goes on from NZ_JBISWJ010000021.1 coordinate 4,004, forward strand.
GACCAACGCGCCGATGGTCACCTTCGACGAGACCCACAAGATCGTCAAGGTCAACCCGATGGTCCGCTGGACCCTCGACGAGCTGATCCAGTGGTCGCAGGACCACGGCGTGCCCACCAACCCGCTGATGGCGGAGGGCTACCTCTCCATCGGCTGCGCCCCCTGCACGCGCCCCACCGCCCCCGGCGAGGACCCGCGCGCCGGCCGCTGGTCCGGCAACGACAAGATCGAGTGCGGTATCCACCTGTGAGCGCACCCACGACGACGGAGGCGAACGTGCCCACCACGACCACTGCCCCGGCCCCTGCGACCGCCGGCGTGCACAGCAGCCTCGACGCGCTCGAGGCCGAGTCCATCCACATCCTGCGCGAGGTCGTGGCGGAGTTCGACCGCCCGGCCATGCTCTTCTCCGGCGGCAAGGACTCGGTGGTCATGCTGCACCTGGCCGCCAAGGCCTTCTGGCCGGGGCGGATCCCGTTCCCCGTGCTGCACGTGGACACCGGCCACAACTTCCCGGAGGTCCTCGCCTTCCGGGACCGCACCGTGGAGCGGCTCGGTCTGCGGCTGGTCGTGGCGTCGGTGCAGGACTACCTCGACGACGGCCGGCTGCTCGAGCGCGCCGACGGCACCCGCAACCCGCTGCAGACCGTCCCGCTGCTGGACGCCATCGCGGAGCACCGGTTCGACGCCGTGTTCGGCGGCGGCCGCCGCGACGAGGACAAGGCCCGGGCGAAGGAGCGGATCCTGTCCCTGCGCGACGAGTTCGGCCAGTGGGACCCGCGCAACCAGCGCCCCGAGCTGTGGAACCTGTACAACGGCCGGCACACCGCCGGGCAGCACGTGCGGGCCTTCCCCATCAGCAACTGGACCGAGCTGGACATCTGGCGCTACATCGAGCGCGAGAACATCGAGCTGCCGCCGATCTACTACGCCCACGAGCGGGACGTGTTCCGCCGGGACGGGATGTGGATGGCCGTGGGGGAGTTCTCGGCCCCGACCGAGGCCGAGCCCGTCGAGCAGCAGACGGTCCGCTACCGCACCGTGGGGGACATGTCCTGCACCGGAGCCGTGCTCTCCGGGGCGCGGACCGTGGCCGACGTGGTGGCCGAGGTCGCCGTGTCCACGCTCACCGAGCGCGGGGCCACCCGCGCGGACGACAGGATCTCCGAGGCCGCCATGGAGGACCGCAAGAAGGACGGGTACTTCTAGATCATGACTTCCCCCAGCACCGTGACCCCGCCGGCCTCCGCGGCCGAGCTCGTCCCCACGATCGACCCCGGCTCGCTGTTCCGCTTCGCGACCGCCGGCTCCGTCGACGACGGCAAGTCCACCCTGGTGGGCCGGCTGCTCCACGACGCCAAGGCGATCCTCGCCGACCAGCTCGAGGCCGTGGGCCGCACCTCGGCCGAGCGCGGCTTCGGCGGCGGGACCGGGCGGATCGACCTCGCCCTGCTGACCGACGGCCTGCGCGCCGAGCGTGAGCAGGGGATCACCATCGACGTGGCCTACCGCTACTTCGCCACGGACCGCCGCTCCTTCATCCTCGCCGACTGCCCCGGCCACGTGCAGTACACCAAGAACACCGTCACGGGCGCCTCGACCGCCGACGCCGTCGTGCTGCTCGTCGACGCCCGGCACGGCGTGGTCGAGCAGACCCGCCGGCACCTGGCCGTCGTGTCGCTGCTGCGCGTGCCCCACGTGGTGGTCGCCGTGAACAAGATCGACCTCGTCGACTACGACCGGGAGGTCTACGACCGGGTCGCGGCGGACGCCACCGACGTCGCCGCCCGGCTGGGCATCGAGGACGTGCACGTGGTGCCCGTCTCCGCCCTCGAGGGCGACAACGTGGTGGAGCCGTCGGAGCGGACGCCCTGGTATTCCGGGCGGCCGCTGCTGCGCGTGCTCGAGGAGCTGCCCACGGTCGACGAGTCCGGCCGCGGCACCGCACGCCCCTTCCGCTTCCCCGTCCAGTACGTCATCCGCCCGCAGGGCGGCACGGCGCCGGGCGCGGACCCCGAGGAGCTGCGGGACTACCGCGGCTACGCCGGCCAGATCGCCTCGGGCACCGTCGCGGTCGGCGACGAGGTCGTCGTCCTGCCCGCGGGCCGGCGCACCACGGTCACCGGGATCGACGTGGCGGGCACGGCGCCCGCCCCCGGGGCGCCCCTGCCCGGCGAGCAGCTGACGGAGGCCGCGGCGCCGCTGTCCGTGACCCTGCGGCTGGCCGACGACATCGACATCGCCCGCGGCGACCTCGTCGCGAGCGCCGACGACGAGCTGCCGGAGCCCGTCCGGGACCTCGTGGCCTCCGTGGCCTGGCTCGGCGAGCGGCCCCTGCAGCCCCGCGCCCGCGTGCTCGTCAAGCACGGCGCCGCCACGGTCCAGGCCATGGTCCAGGAGCTCGAGGGCCGGCTGGACCTGGAGGAGCTCGTGCTGCGGGACGCGGCGACCCTCGAGCTCAACGACATCGGGCGGGTGCGCCTGCGCCTGGCCTCCCCGCTGCCCGTCGACGCCTACGACCGCCTGCGGCGCACCGGAGCCTTCCTGCTCGTCGACCCGGCCACGGGCAACACGCTCGCCGCCGGGCTCGTGCGGGACGCCTGAGGTGGGCCGGCAGCAGCCGCTGGACCTCGCCACGGTGACGGCCGGCGACAGCGGCCGCCCCGCCGCGGGACGCCGCCGCCTCGGCTGGCCGCTGGTGCTGACCGCGCTCGCCGTCCTGGGCATCCTCACGGCGACCGCCACCGGGCTGCGCGCCGACGGGACCTTCGAGGCCTGGGAGCAGGCGGGGGTGGAGACCTCCGAGGCGGCCGAGCTGCGGCTGGGCTACTTCGGCAACCTCACGCACGCCCCCGCCCTGGTGGGCACCGCGGAGGGATTCTTCGCCCAGGAGGTGGGCGACACCGAGCTGTCCGCCCAGGTCTTCGGCAGCGGCCCCACCGCCGTGGAGGCCATGAACGCCGGGACGCTCGACGCCGCCTTCGTCGGCCCCAGCCCGGCGATCAACTCCTACGTGCAGTCGGGCGGGGAGTCCCTGGCCGTCGTCGCGGGGGCGGCCTCCGGCGGCGCCCAGTTCGTGGTGGCCGGCGACGTCGCGGGCGAGGACGACCTCGCCGGCCGCACGCTGGCGACCCCCGACTTCGGCGGCACCCAGGACGTGGCCCTGCGCACCTGGCTCGCCGAGCGCGGCTACGCGGTCGACGGGGACGGGGAGCGCTCCGTGGCCATCACCCCCATGCCCAACGGCCAGGCCCTCCAGATGCTCCGGCAGGGCCAGATCGACGGCGGCTGGCTGCCCCAGCCCTGGGCCACCCGCGCCGTGCAGGAGGAGGGCGCCACCGTGCTCGTCGACGAGCGGGACCTGTGGGAGGACGGCCGGTTCCCCACCACGGTGCTCGTCGTGCGCCGGGACTACCTCGAGCGCCACCCCGAGACCGTGCAGCAGCTCGTCCGCGGCCTGGAGCGCTCCGTGGCGTGGCTGGACGCCCACGAGGACGACCCCGTGGAACTGGCCGGCACCCTCAACGCCGCGCTCGTGGAGGCCGGCACCGAGCCCCTGCCGCAGAGCACGCTGATCGATGCCCTCGGCGCGCTCGAGTGGACGGTCGACCCGCTCACGGAGACCTATCCCGCCCTGCTCGCCGACGGCGTCGCGGCCGGCACCACCCAGGACGCCTCCCTCGAGGGGCTCGTGGACACCCGGTTCCTGGAGCGCCTGCGCCCGTCCGCCGCCGAGGGGGCGGACCTGTGACCGCGATCCGGCTCGAGAACCTGAGCAAGCGGTTCGGCACCACGGACGGGCCTGTCCTGGAGGGCGTGGACCTGACCGTGGAGCAGGGCCAGTTCGTGGCCCTGCTCGGGGCCTCCGGGTGCGGGAAGTCGACCGTGCTCAACATCGTGGCGGGCCTGGAGGAGCCCACCGGGGGGTCCGTGACCGTCCCGGCGGAGGGTGCGGCCCTGATGTTCCAGGACGCCGCCCTGTTCCCCTGGCTCAGTGCGCGCCGCAACGTGGAGCTGGCCCTCGAGCTGCGCGGCGTGCCCCGGGCCGAGCGCCCGGAGCGGGCCCACGAGCTGCTCGAGCTGGTCCGGCTCGGCCACGCCGGGGACAAGCGCCCGCACGAGCTCTCCGGCGGGATGCGCCAGCGCGTGGCCCTGGCCCGGGCGCTGGCCCAGGACCGGGAGGTGCTGCTGATGGACGAGCCGTTCTCCGCCCTGGACGCCATCACCCGCGACCTGCTGCACGAGGAGCTGCTGCGGATCTGGCGGGCGACCGGACGCACGATCGTGTTCATCACGCACAACGTGGGCGAGGCCGTGCGCCTCGGCCAGCGGGTGCTGCTCATGTCCTCCCGGCCGGGCCGGATCGTCGAGGAGTGGGACACCCGCCCCTGGAAGGACCCGGACGCCTACGGCTTCGAGGGCAACGCCCAGTCCCTCGACGAGACCCTCGCCGAACTGACCCGCACGATCACCGCACGACTCCGGGAGGAGATCAGCCGCCATGCCGCCTGAGACCGCCGCGCCCGCCGTCGTCGGACGCGCCACCGCCCCTGTCCCCGCGCCCGCCCCGGTCCCGTCCCACGGACCGGCCGCCGGGCACCCGGCCGCCGAGCTCGCCGGGCTCGACGCCCTGCAGACCGAGCGCACCCGCCGCACCTCGGCGGCGGACGTGCTGCGCACCAAGGTGGCGCCGCCGCTCGTGGCGCTCCTCTTCGCGCTGCTGCTGTGGCAGCTGCTCGTCGCCGTCCTCGGTCCCCGCCCGGACGTGGTGCCGGGCCCCGTCGACGTCGCCCGCCAGGTCGGGGTCCTGCTCTCCGACGGCACGGTGCTGGGCGCGCTCGGCACGAGCCTGTGGCGCGGCGTCAGCGGATTCCTGATCGCCGTGGCCGTGGCCACCCCGCTGGGCCTGCTCGTGGCGCAGTGGCAGGGGCTGCGCAACGCCGTGGGCCCGCTCATCTCCGGGCTGCAGGTGCTGCCGTCCGTCGCGTGGGTGCCCGCCGCGATCATCTGGTTCGGCCTGTCCGACGCCACCGTGTACTTCGTGGTGCTCATGGGCGCGGTGCCCTCGATCGTCAACGGGATGCTCGCGGGCGTGGACCAGATTCCGCCGCAGCTGCGCCGCGCCGGGCACGTGCTCGGGGCCTCGGGCTGGACCATGGCGAGCCGGATCGTGCTCCCCGCGGCCCTGCCCGGCTACGTCGCGGGGCTCAAGCAGGGCTGGGCGTTCTCCTGGCGCTCGCTGATGGGCGCGGAGCTCATCGCGATCGGCGGCTCCATCGGGTTCGGCCTCGGCTCCCTGCTCGCCCAGGGCCGGACCGTCTCGAACATGGCCGTGGTGATGGTCGCGGTGCTCGCGATCCTCGCCGTCGGCATCCTCGTGGAGCTGCTGTTCTTCAACCCCGTGGAACGACGTCTCCTGCGCGGGCGGGGGCTGCTCGGCCACCGGTCATGAGCACCCCCACCCAGGAGATTCTGCGAGAACTTCACTAATCTTGGACCCGGTCTACGATGCGCGCGGTGCACGCCGTGCGCGCAATCGAAAGGAACCTCAGTGGCTGACACCACCACCCGCCCCCTGCGCGTCGCCGTGATCGGCGCCGGCCCGGCCGGCATCTACGCCGCGGACATGCTCACCAAGTCCGAGCCCGTGAAGAGCGGGGAGCTCGAGGTCAGCATCGACCTGTTCGACCGCTACCCGACCCCCTTCGGGCTCATCCGCTACGGCGTGGCCCCCGACCACCCCCGCATCAAGGGCATCATCACCGCGCTGCGCGCCATCATGGGCCGCGGCGACATCCGCTTCTTCGGCAACGTGGAGTTCGGCCGGGACCTCACCCTGGCCGACTTCGGCGCGCACTACGACGCCGTGATCTTCGCGACCGGCGCCGTCTACGACGCCCCCCTGAACATCCCCGGCAACGACCTCGAGGGCGTCCACGGCGCCGCCGAGTTCGTCGCCTGGTACGACGGCCACCCCGACTTCCCGCGCACCTGGCCGCTCGAGGCCCGGGAGGTCGCGGTCATCGGCAACGGCAACGTGGCCCTCGACGTGGCCCGGGTGCTCTCCAAGCACGCCGACGACATGCTCGTCACGGAGATCCCCGGCAACGTCTACCAGGGCCTGAAGGCCTCCCCGGTCACGGACGTGCACATCTTCGGCCGCCGCGGCCCGGCGCAGGTGAAGTTCACCCCGCTCGAGCTGCGCGAGCTCGCGAAGTCGCGGGACGTCGACATCGTCGTCTACGACGAGGACTTCGACTACGACGAGGGCTCCGAGCAGGCCATCGCCGAGAACAACCAGGTCAAGGTGATGGTCAAGACCCTCGAGAAGTGGCGGGCCGACGACTCCCCGAAGAGCGCCTCCCGGCGCCTGCACCTGCACTTCCTGCAGAGCCCCCGCGAGGTGCTCGGCGAGGACGGCCGGGTCACCGGTCTGCGGATGGAGCGGACCCGGCTCAACGGCGACGGCTCCGTGTCCGGGACCGGCGAGTACGTCGACTACCCGGTGCAGGCCGTCTACCACGCGGTCGGCTACCTGGGCTCCCGGCTGCCGGAGCTGTCCTTCGACGACGGCCGCGGCGTGATCCCCAACGTGGAGGGCCGCGTCCTGTCCGAGGACGGCACGGTCCTGCACGGCCTCTACGCGACCGGGTGGATCAAGCGCGGTCCGGTCGGCCTGATCGGTGCCACCAAGTCCGACGCCCTCGAGACGGTCACCCACCTGCTGGAGGACCGTGCCGTGCTGCCGGGCGCCACCCGCCCGGAGCCCGGGTCCGTCGACGACGTGCTCGAGGCCCGCGGCGTCGAGTACACCACCTGGGAGGGCTGGCTGGCCCTCGACGAGTACGAGCAGGGCCTCGGCCAGTCCTCGCACGACGCCGAGGGCAACCCGCGCGAGCGCGTCAAGGTGGTCGAGCGCGAGGAGATGGTCAGCGTCTCCCGCGAGGGCGTGGCGGAGCCGGTCTCCTCGCCCGTCTGAGCAGGTGCCCTGTGCAGGTGACCTGAGCAGGTGACCTGTGCAGCTGCCCGGGGCGAGTGGTCCGGACAGGCGGTCCGGACCGCAGCACCGCCCGAGGGGCCGCGTCCGGCCGGACGCGGCCCCTCGGGCGTGCACGCTCCGCCGTCCGCCGTCCGCTGTCCGCTGTCCGCTGTCCGGCGTCAGTCGTCGGCCGTCCGCCGTCGTGCCCTCCGTGGACGGGCGTGTCCGTCCCGCGGCCGGGCTCAGAGGCCCAGCAGCCGGCGGACGTGGTCGTTGAGGAACACCCCGTCCGGGTCGACCGACGCCCGGGCGTCCAGGAAGTCCTGGAACCGCGGGTACACCGCGTGCAGGTGCTCGGCGTCCTGCGTGTGCACGGTGCCCCAGTGCGGGCGGCCGCCGTGGGCCACGAAGATCTCCTCCGCCGCGGCGAAGACCTTCGGGTCGTACTTCCGCCAGTACTGCCGCAGCGCGATCCAGCCGGTCTCCCGGCCGTGGGCAGGGGAGAGCCAGGCGTCGTCGGCCGCGGCGCAGCGGACGTCCACCGGGAGCGAGAAGGAGTAGTCGCGGCGCTCGATGAGCGTCTGCAGCTCCCGGAACGCGGGCACGAGCGCTTCGGCGGGCAGCGCGTACTCGGAGGAGACGAACCGGGTCCGTCGCGGCACGGTGAACACCCGGAAGGACAGGTCGCTGTACTGCCGGGGGCTGTTCGTCAGCGCGTCGATGCGGTTGAGCCCCGGCGTGGAGCGCGGCAGGGCGGTGGCCAGCTGGTTCAACCCGGCGGTGAGGGTGTTGCGCAGCAGGGCGTCGTCGAGCCGGCGCACGGTGCGGGCCACGGGGGAGCCGGGCCGGGTGTAGGTGTCCGGGAGCTTGTGCAGGCGGGTCAGGATGCGGGTCTGGGCGGTGGCGGTCCCCGGCGTCCAGAAGAACTCGAAGTGGTCGGCTCCGGACATCCGGCTCCCCAGGGTGTCCACGAGCTGCCCGAGGGGTTCCTTGATCTCCGCCGCGTGGAGCCGGAACGTCGGCTCGCACTCCAGGGTCACGCTCGCGATGACGCCCATGGCCCCCAGCCCCACGCGCGCGGCCTGGAACAGCCCGGGGTGCTGCTCGGCGGAGCACTCCACCAGTTCGCCGCGGGCGGTGACCAGGCTCAGGGCGACCACCTGCTGGGACAGGGAGCCGAAGGCCAGCCCGGTGCCGTGGGTGCCGGTCGAGATGGCGCCGGCCACCGTCTGCCAGTCGCTGTCCGGGAGGTTGCTCACGGCCAGGCCGTGGGCGTCCAGCTCCTGGTTCAGGGCGCGGATCGTGGTGCCCGCCAGGACCGTGACCCGGTGGCTGGCCGGATCCACGGCCGGCACCCCGGACAGGCCGGAGAGGTCCAGCATGACGTCGGGGGCGAGGGGCAGCGCCGAGAAGCTGCAGCCGGAGCCCACCGCGCGCACGCCCAGGCCGCGGCGCACGGCGGCGGCGACGCACTCCGCGAGCTCCGGGACGGAGGTGGGGCGCAGGACGTGCCGCGGGGTGACGGAGTGCGTCCTGCCCCACGTGGCCCACTCGCTCGTCCCGGTCTCGCCGGGCAGGGCGTCGGGCATCGGGACCTCGCTCATCGGCGGGACCGTCCTTCCTCGCAGGCAGGTGCACAGTGCGCCCTCATCCTCTCACCCCGGGCACCGATCCGATGCCCGGCAGGCGGCGCGGGGCGCCGCTCGCCGGTCCTCCGCGCGTACCATCGGAGGCGAGGTCCGTGGCCGGACCGGAGGCCTGCGGACCGAGGACGCGCACAGGAGGCAGCACCATGACCGACCACCCGTCCCCGGACCGCGAGCGCGACGAGCGCCACGAGGCCAGCCTGGGCGAGGAGGCGGTGCGCCACCGCATCCCCTCGGGCGGTGGGCGGGGCCGTTCCCTCGACGCCACGGGGGAGGTCGTCGTGGGCATCGACGGGTCCGCCCAGAGCATCGGGGCCCTGTTGTGGGCCGCCCGGGAGGCACGCCGCCGCGGCCGCGCCGTGCGCCTGGTCACCGCCTACAGCATGCCCGTGTTCTCGGGCTCGGGGTTCGACACCGGCTACGCGACCGTGGACGAGGCGGCGCTCACCCACGGCGTGGAGGAGCTCCTGAACCACGCGGCGGACCAGGTGCGGCACGTGGGGGTCGAGCTGCGGGCGACGGTCGAGACGGGGGACCCCTCCGGGGCCCTGCTCGAGCTGAGCCGCACGGCGGAGCTGCTGGTCCTGGGCTCCCGCGGCCGGGGGGGCCTGCTGGGCCGGCTGCTCGGCACGGTCTCCACGGCGGTGCCGGCGCACTCGAAGTGCCCCACGGGGGTGGTTCCCCTGCCCTGGACGGAGAAGCACCTGCGGGCGGAGGAGCTCACCGGCAGCCGCGCCCTCGTGGACCGCGTGGTCGTCGGCTCGGACGGCTCCGCCCAGGCCCGGGCGGCCATGCTCTACGCCGCGGAGGAGGCGCGTCTGCTCGGCGTCCCGCTGACGGTGCTGTGCGCACTCCCGCCCGTGAGCGGGGCCCTGGCGTGGATGCCCACGGCCGTGGACTTCGAGATGATGTACGACGACGTCGCGCGGGCCCTCAACGGCGGCGTCGCCTGGCTGGAGAGCTGGTTCCCGGACCTGGAGATCAGCTCCGAGCTCGCGGACGGGGCGCCGGTGCAGGTGCTCGTGGAGCAGACCCGGCGCAACGGCCTGGTGGTGCTGGGCACGCGCGGCCGCGGCGGGTTCGCCGGGATGCTCCTGGGCTCCACGTCCCAGGGCGTGCTGCACAACGCCGCCGGGCCCGTGCTGATCGTCCCCGACCGCTACGACGAGCGGATCGAGACCCGCAAGGAGTTCGACTCCGACGACGTCCGCCCCTGGGACGCCTGAGGACGTCCGCCCCCGGGTCGCCCGGGCCGGCCGGCTCAGCCCCAGCCCAGCTCGTGCAGACGGTCCTCCTCGATGCCGAAGTGGTGGGCGACCTCGTGGATGACGGTGACCGTGATCTCCTCCACGAGCTCCTCCCGTTCCGCGCACATGCGCTGCAGCGGGCCCCGGTAGACGAAGATCCGGTCCGGCAGGGAGCCGGCGCCCCAGCCGCCGTCCCGGGCGGTGAGCGGGACGCCCTCGTAGAGGCCGAGCAGCCCGGGGGAGTGCTCCGGCGGCTCCTCCTCGACGAGGATCACCACGTTGTCCATCGCTTGGAAGAGGGCGTCCGGGATCAGGTCGATGGCGTCGTCGACGGCGCTGTCGAACTCCTGGCGGGTCATCTCGATCATCCGTCCAGTCCTACCGCACGAGCCCGTGCGGCGCCTGGACCCCGGACGCCGGGCGGGAATTGTGCGGACTCCGCGCGAACCTCTAAGCTGGACCCGGTTTCCCCGTGTCACGGTCCTCGGTCGCCGAGGTGGTGGCCGTCGACGCGGGCGTCCCGGCCCCCATCGTCTAGTGGCCTAGGACACCGCCCTTTCACGGCGGCGACACGGGTTCGAATCCCGTTGGGGGTACGCGAGCGGAGGGTTGTCCCTCCGATTTGCACAACCGCCGAGGAATGCTGGTAAGATCAGTCCTCGTTGGAAACAGCAAGGCCCTGTAGCGCAGCTGGTTAGCGTGCCGCCCTGTCACGGCGGAGGTCGCGGGTTCAAGTCCCGTCAGGGTCGCTCGGACGGCGTTCATCGACACGATGCGGCGCCGTCGAGGCATATCCGGTCCGGATGTGCCGGGCTCTGTAGCTCAGTTGGTAGAGCGTACGACTGAAAATCGTAAGGTCACCGGATCGACGCCGGTCGGAGCCACCGCGGAAACCGCCGGTCCCCTCGGGGGCCGGCGGTTTCGTCGTGTCCGGGGCCGCGGCACCGGCTGCCAGCCGGCACCGAGGTTCGCTCCCTACGCTGGGAGGCGTGACCCGGTACCCTCGTCGCCCGGCCCTCCGCCGGGCAGCAGCTCTCGTGCTCTGCGCGCTGTGCCTGCTCGCGCCGACGGGCTGCGGCACCGCCCAGGCGCCCCCGGAGCTCGTCCTGGAGCCGTCGACCGGCGCCCCCTCCCCGGCATCCTCGGGGCCCTCCCCGGAGCCGGGGACCTGCTTCGACGTGGCGAGCGCCTACACCGCCCTGACCCTCGTTCCGCTGTCCGCCGACGGGGCGGACCCCGGATTCCGTCCCCGGGACGCGGCCTCCTCCGTGCGCGAGCTCATGCCCCGGCTGCCGGCCGAGCTGCACCCCGCGTTCGACGACGCCGTGGCCGCCCTGGAGTCCTCGGGCGCGTCCGTGCAGCCCGCCGAGCTCGCCGGGCTGCAGCGGACGCTGGTGCCGGTGGGCGACTGGCTGCGGCAGGCGTGCACCGAACCCACCCCCTCGACCTGACCGGCCTCCTGCCCGGACGGCGGGCAGGAGGCCGGTCCGGGCAGGAGGCTCGACGGGCGCGGCCGGGACGGCGCGCGAGCGGCGGCAGGACCCGGGGCGCGGCGTCGTGCGGTGCCCGCCCGGGGTCAGTCCGCCAGGAGCACCCACACCGCCCGCTCGGGCCGCAGGGCACCGTCCGTCACGGCGTCCTGCCGGCTCGTGACGAGCAGCTCCCCGGCGGGCAGGGGCACCGGGTCCCCGCCCAGGTTCGCCGCCACGAGGACCCGCCGCCCGGTGCCGGAGGTGTTCACGAAGGACAGCAGGCCCGCCGCGGCGTCGTGGCTCTCGTGCCACGCGAAGGTTCCGCGGCCCAGTCCGAGCTCCCGGCGCGCGCGCAGCGCCGCGCGGTACAGCGTGTGCGTGGACCCGGGGACCCCCACCTGCCGGTCCGCCGCGAGCTCGGCGAAGGACGCGGGCTGCGGCAGCCACGGATCGGGGCCGAAGCCGTGGCCGGGCTCCCCGGCGGCCCACGGCAGGGGCACACGGCAGCCGTCGCGGCCGGTCTCCGCGCCCCGGGTGCGGGCGAACGCCGGGTCCTGGCGCAGCTCGGCCGGCAGGCTCGTGTGGTCGGGCAGGCCCAGCTCGTCCCCCTGGTACAGGTACGCGGAGCCGGGCAGCGCGAGCTCCACCAGGGCGGCGGCGCGGCCGCGGGCGAGACCCTGTTCGTGGTCCGGCTGCTCGTGCTCCGCGTCGATGCCCTTCGGGTAGGCGATGGGGTCGGCGAGCCCGAAGCGGGACACGTGCCGGACGGTGTCGTGGTTGGAGAGCACCCACGTGGTGGGCGCCCCCACCTTCGCCGACTCCGCGAGGGAGTCCTCGATCGCCCGGGACATCCGGGACCAGTCCCACCCGGCCACCAGGAAGTCGAAGTTGAAGGCCTGGTGCATCTCGTCGGAGCGGACGTACATCGCCAGCCGGTGCGCGGGCTCGACCCACGCCTCGGCCACCATCATCCGGTCGCCCTCGTACTCGGCGAGCACCCGGTGCCAGTCGCGGTAGACCTCGTGCACGCCGTCCTGGTCGAAGTACGGGCTGCCGGTGTTCATGGGGGTGTCCGGCTCGTCGTGCTCCCGCGCGTCGTGCTCTCCCTCCACCATGTGCACCCGGTGGTCCCAGTCCGGGAGGCCCTCGGCCTTGACGAGGCCGTGGGCCACGTCCACGCGGAAGCCGTCCGCGCCCCGGTCCAGCCATAAGCGCAGGACGGAGCGGAACTCCTCCCACACCTCCGGGTTCTCCCAGTTGAGGTCCGGCTGGGTGCTGTCGAACAGGTGCAGGTACCACTGCCCGTCCGGCAGGCGGGTCCAGGCCTCCCCGCCGAACACGGAGCGCCAGTTGTTGGGCGGCAGCTCGCCGCGCTCGCCCCGGCCGTCCCGGAACAGGTACCGGTCCCGCTCGGGGCTGCCCGGTGCGGCCGCGACGGCGGCCCGGAACCACTCGTGCTCGCTCGAGGTGTGGTTGGGCACGAGGTCCACGATCAGCCGCATCCCGAGCTCCGCCATCCGGGTGCGCATCCGGTCGAAGTCCTCGAGGGTGCCGAAGCGGGGGTCGATGTCCCGGTAGTCGGAGACGTCGTAGCCGGCGTCGTGCTGCGGGGAGACGTAGAACGGGGACAGCCACAGGGCGTCCACGCCGAGGTCCGCGAGGTAGTCGAGGCGGTCGACGACGCCGGGCAGGTCGCCCATCCCGTCACCGTTCGAGTCGTTGAAGGAGCGGGGGTAGATCTGGTAGATCACCGCGGAGCGCCACCACGGTCCGTCGTCGGTCGTGGGGAGCTGGCTGACCTGCTGCGTCATGGGATCGTCCTCGGGGGTGTCCGGTGCGGGGGCGTCCCCAACCTAGTCAGTCCCCCGGTGCGGTGTCACGGCGGCCTGGGCCGGGACCGGATGCGCCGGGGCCGGCGGCCCACCGTCCGGTTGTACCGGGGCCGGACGGTGGCCGACCACGTTGGTGGGCGCGAGGGCCAGGACGACCAGGGCGGCCGCGAGGACCGCCAGCCCGGCCCAGCCGAGGGCCGTCAGCAGCTCGCCCACGACGACGACCGCCAGGACCGCCGCGACGGCCGGTTCGGTGAGGGTGAGCGTGGTGGCCGTGCTCGGACGCACCCGGGTGAGCCCGATGCCGAACAGGAAGTACCCCAGGAACATCGGCACCAGGGCCATGTAGGCGGCCACGGTGAACGACTGCGCCGAGGCCAGCAGGGGCGCCCCGGTGAGCACGAGGACGGGGAGCAGGAGTGCCCCGCCGGCCCCGAAGACCGCGCCCATCGCCGCCGCACGCCCCACCCGGTGGGCCATCAGCCGGTGGACGACCCACGAGTAGAGCGCGTAGGTGGCGCCGGCCACCAGGCCGAGCCCGATGCCGGCGGCGGTGTCCGCAGCCGAGGCCGCCGGCCGGTCGGCCTCGGACAGGCACAGCAGGGCGCTGCCGAGGATGCCCAGGAACGCGGCCAGCATCCACCACCGGCTCAGCGGCCTGCGCTCGAGGAGCAGCTCCAGCAGTCCTGAGGCCAGCGGTGCCGAGGCCAGGGAGACGACCGTGCCGATCGCGACCCCGGCCAGGTGCATCGAGCTGTAGAACGCCAGCGGGTAGACCGCCACCGCCACGGCCCCGACCGCCACCAGCCCGGCACGGTCCCGCAGCATCCGGCGGGAGCGGCGCAGCGCGGGCAGCGCGATGGCCGCCTGCAGCAGCCCGCCCACGCCCAGGGCGGCCGCGCCGATCGCGAGCGGACCGGCACCGGGGGCGAAGGTCGCGGCGGTCCCGGTGGTGCCCCAGAGGAAGGAGGTGACCAGGATCGCGGCGACGCCGCCGGCCGTGCCGCGCACCGGGCGGTTCCCCGTGCCGTGCGCCGGGGTCTCCGCGGCACCGCTCACGGCGCCGGTCGCCGCACGGTCCGGAGCGCCGCGCACGGCGCGGCCGGCACGTCGGCGGCCGTCGCGCGGGCGCGCGCGGGCGTGCGACGCCGGTCCGGCTCCTGCGGGGGTGCGGTCATGGACGGGCTCCTGTCGGTCGACAGCCCAATCTACTCGGGGCCGCCGGCGGGTGCCGCCGTGTCCCACGGGACGGACCGGCCGCGACCAGGACGCCCCGGCGCGGTTCGCCGGGGACACCGCTGACGCCCCGTGCGGGCGGCGTGGTAGAAGGAGAGCATGACCGACGGCCCGCGCACGTTCACTCCTCCGTGCGGGCCCGTGCGCGCCCGGGCCGACGGCGACGTGCTCCGGGCGCGGGGGATCCCCTACGCCACGGCCGACCGGTTCTCCGTCCCCGTCCCGGCGGCCGACCGGGAGGAGCCGTTCGACGCCGCGGACCCGGCCCCGGCCTGCCCCCAGGTGCACTCGCCCTTCCTCGCCGGAGTCCTCGGCGACACCCTCGCCGGGCTCCCGCGGGACGAGCACTGCCAGCGGCTGTCGGTGACCCTGCCCCACGACGTGCGGGCCGGCGAGGGCCTGCCGGTGATGGTCTGGATCCACGGGGGCTCCTACACCACCGGGGCCGGTGACGCCCCGATCATGGATCCCCGGCCCCTGGTCGCCGAGCAGCGCGTCGTCGCCGTCTCCGTCACCTACCGGCTGGGGCTGTTCGGCTACCTCGGTGCGGGCCCCGGCCGACCGGCCAATCTCGGGTTGCTGGACCAGCTCGAGGCGCTGCGCTGGGTGCGGCGCAACATCGCGGCCTTCGGCGGCGACCCGGACCGGGTGACGGTGTTCGGCCAGTCCGCCGGCGGCGACGCCGTGGCCCACCTCATGGCCGTCCCCGAGGCGCCCGCACTGTTCCGCCGCGCCATCCTCCAGAGCCCTCCGCTGGGCATCTCCCGCGGCCGGGCGGCGATGAGCACGGCCATGGCGGCCGCGGCCGGGGGCGTCACCGCCGGGACGCCGGCCGCCGAGGTGCCGGCGGCGCAGGCCGGGGTCGAGGCCCGCGCCGCCCCGTTCGGGCTGCGGGGCCGGATGCCGTTCGGCACGCAGTACGGCCACCACCCCCTGCCGGACGAGCGGGACGTCGAGGCGGCCTGGGACCGGGCGGCCCCGCACATCGACGTGCTCATCGGCCACACCGCAGAGGAGGCCAGGCTCTACCTGCCCACGCTGCCCGTCCTGCACCGGGCCACCCGCGTCCCGCTGGTCGGGCCGGTGCTCCGCCGGGCCGTGGTGGGGACCGCGACCTCGGCCGTGTACGCCCGGGCGGTCCGGCGCTTCGCCGCCCGGCACGTCCGGGCGGGCGGGACGGCGCACACCTACGTGCTCACGTGGGCGGCACCGGGCAACCCGTACGGATCCGCCCACACGATCGACCTGCCGCTGCTGTTCGGCGACGAGCGGACCTGGGCCGGGACCGGGCTGCTCGCCGGCGCCGCGTGGGGAGACGTGCACGCCCGCGGTCGACGGCTCCGCCGGCTGTGGGCCGACTTCGCCCGCGGCGAGCAGCTGCCGGACCGCGGGAGCATCCCCGGTGTCCTGCGCCACCGGTCGGCCGGCGGCTCCCGGCCCCTCCGGGCCCGCCTCCACGGCGCGGTGCGGCGGGTTCAGGACCCGACGGGGACCTCCTGCGCCCCCGTGCGGGCGCTGCGCCGGGCCGCGTCCAGCACCGCGGCGACGGCCACGGCGTCCCAGGGGTCCACCGGGACCCCGCCGTCGTCGAGCAGCCACCGGGCCACGGCCCGGTAGAAGTCGGCGGGCTCACCCGGGGCGGTGGGCACGGGGGTGCTCTCGGCGCCGCGGACCAGCAGGCCCGCCGCGCCCTCCCCGGGCGCGAGGGCGTCGAAGGGCCCGGGGGCGTCGTCGTGGCCGGGCACCAGGAAGGCGCCGGCCGAGCCGAGCACCCGGGTCCGCGGACCGGGGGCACCCACCAGGCTCCCCGCCCAGAGGTGGCTGATCGTGCCCGAGACGTGGTCCAGGGCCAGGAAGACGTCGTCCTCCGTGGGGGTCGTCAGGGCGCGCAGCTCGGCCCGGACCGCCGCCACCGGCCCGAACAGCTGGACCGCCGCGTCCACCAGGTGCGGGCCGAGGTCGAGCAGCAGCCCGCCGCCCTGCCCGGCCGCGTTCTCCCGCCACCGGTTCTTCGGCACCGGACGCCACCGCTCCCAGCGGCGTTCGAACCGGTGCACGTCCCCGAGCCCGCCCCCGGCCAGCACCTGCGCCAGAGTCAGCTGCTCGCTGTCCCAGCGCCGGTTGTGGAAGACCGTCAGCGGTGTCCCGGTCGCCTCGGCGCGGCGGACCACGGCCAGCGCCCCCTCGTGGTCCATGGCCAGCGGCTTGTCGACCACCACGGGGATCCCGGCCTCCAGGCCGGCCAGGGCGTGCTCCACGTGCAGCCCGGTGGGGGAGGCGACGACCAGCACGTCGGGCCCCGAGCTCTCCAGCAGGCCGGTCAGGTCCCGGTGCACCTGCACCCCGGGCCAGTCGGCACGCGCCGCGGAGACCCGGTCCGGACTGCCGGTCACCACGTCGGTGACCCGGCACCCGGCCTGCCGCAGCAGCCTGCCGTGGAAGTCCCGCCCGGCCATGCCGTATCCGACCAGTCCGGCGGTGAGCACCCGATCTGCATCCTGTTCAGCCATGCGGTCACGATAGCGGACCGCCCCAGCGGCACCCCACGGGGTCGGGGGCGCCGGCCGGCTCCCACCGGAGCGTCCCGCGGGGCCGGGCCCTGGCCCTTGAAGATTTCGTGAAGATCCGCCCGTCGCCCTCCGAAATGGGCCGGCCACCGTTCAGCCGGGGGCCCCGCGGGTCTACTGTCGAGGCACGGCGGGTCGCCCGCCCCGTGCTGGACCGGCAGGACGGGACGGTCCGCCGGACCCGTCGGCCGACGGCTCCGGCGTCGTCCCGCCCCCTCGAAAGGACGGACCACCGTGTACTCCGGGATCGTGGCCATGGCGCTCGTGGCGATGTTCGCCGTGGTGCTCCTGCACGTGCTCCACCGCGTCACCAGTGTGGCGGCCCGCCCGGTGACGGTGCTTCCCGCCCGGTCGGGGTGGTTGCCCGAGGAGCACGCCCTGTCCCGGTTCCACGCACGCTGGTACCTCGCCTCGATCGTGTTCCTCGCCTTCGACGTCGAGATGCTGTTCATGTACCCGTGGGCCGTGGTGGTGATGGAGAAGGGGATCTCCGCGGTCGTGGAGATGTTCCTGTTCCTCGGCGCCCTGCTGGTCGCCGTGGCCTGGGCATGGCGGGAAGGAGCCTTCCGGTGGGCATGACCGAGATCCTGGCCCGGTTGGCGGTCCGGGCCGCCCGGGTCCTCGTCGTCGAGGTGCCGGGCCGGTGGGCCACGCGCGTGGAGCTCGAGCAGCAGATGCTCCGCCGGGGCTGGCGCCCGGCCTGGACACCGGCGGACGCGGACGTGCTCGCGGTGTGCGGGGCACCCGGCCCCGAGCTGACGGAACTGGTGGAGCGCCTCTGGGAGCAGATGCCCGGCCCGCGCGTCCGTGCCGACATCGCCTCGCCCGGAGCGGTGCGCTCGGCTCTCGACGCCGCCGCCGCCCTCCTGCTCGACACCCCGCACCACCGGACGGACGCCCGGGAGCGGGCGCAGGAGCCCGAGGTCCCCGAGGACTCGGAGGATGGGGGTCCCGGGGGCATGGACCACGGGGGCATGGACCACGGCGGTCACGGGGGCATGGACCACGGCGGTCACGAGGGCATGGACCACGGGGACATGGACATGGCTCCGGCGGGGATCCCCCTCGCGCAGGGCGGGGAGGACCGGGACGGTCTGGAGATGGACGTCCTCCACCTCCCGCTCGGCCCGGTGCTCCCGTTCTGGCCGGCCGGTCTCGTGCTGCGCTGCTCGTTGCAGGGCGATGTCGTGGTCGACGCCGAAGCCTCCGTGGTCGACGCCGAGGTCGACCACGCCGAGGACGACGCCGAGGACGACGCCGGGAGCGGCGCCGCCGGAGCGACCGGTCCGCGCCCCGGCCCAGCGTTCGCTGCGGCGGTGCGGTGCGACCGTGCCGAGGCGCTGCTGGCCCTGGCCGGAGCCGAGGACGCGGCGGCCCGCGCCCGCCGGGCCCGGGACGCCCTGCTGCGCGGTGACGAGGACGCCGCCCGGGACGCCGTCGAGCGGCTGGATCGGACGGTCCGGCGGTCCTGGCTGCTCCGGTCCTCGCTGCGGGGCGTCCTGCCGTTGGACCGGTCCGACCTCGAAGGCCACGGCCTGCCGCCCCACTGCCGCGGGGACGCCCACGACCGGCTGCTCTCGCTGGTGGAGCGGGCCCGGGAGGCGATCGGCGGCGCGGAGCCGGCCCTGGCGGACGGCCGCGGGGTGCCGTGGGCGGGAGTGCCGTGGACAGTGGTGCCGCAGCTGGTGACCGGGCTGGAGCTGGCCTCCGTGCGGCTGGCCGTGGCCAGCCTCGACCTCGACCCGTTCCCGGTCCGCCAGGAGCCGGAGCATGTCTGAGAGCGTGGTGACGACCGTTCCCGGCGGGTGGGCCGTGCCGGCGGGGATCATCCTGTGCGGCCTGGCCCTGTTCGCGGTGGCGCTGGACGCGGTGCTCTCGGCCCGGGCGCAGGGCGGGCCCGGTGGCTGGTCGGCGCCACCGGCCCGCGCAGCCCGCCTGCTGCGGCAGCGGCGCCGGACCACCGTGGCCGCGGACACGCTGCTGTGGCGGGTCGGCGGCGCGGGCATGCTGGTCGGCGCGTTCCTGAT
This sequence comes from Kocuria kalidii, assembly GCF_044462225.1. Taxonomy (NCBI): domain Bacteria; kingdom Bacillati; phylum Actinomycetota; class Actinomycetes; order Micrococcales; family Micrococcaceae; genus Kocuria; species Kocuria kalidii. The sequence continues at coordinate 23,010 of NZ_JBISWJ010000021.1, forward strand.
GGTCGCGGTGATCCCGCTGGACCGGTGGACGCTGGCGGACCTGGACGTCGGCGTCGTGTGGTTCAACGCCGTGGACGTCTTGGTCTGGGCGCTCGTCTGGCTGGCGGGGTGGGGTGCGAACTCCGTCCACGGCCTGGTGGGCGGCTACCGGTTCCTGGCGCACGGACTGGCCTACGAGCTGCCGCTGATGTTCGCGCTGGTGGCCCCGGCGATCGCGGCCGGCAGCCTGGCCGTGGGTGATGTCGCGGCCGCGCAGGACGGGGTGTGGTTCGTGCTGTGGATGCCGGTGGCGTTCCTCGTCCTCCTCGTCGGCGTGACGGGGTTCTCCGTGTGGGGCCCGTTCGCCCCGGCCCTCGCCGCGGACATCGGCGGCGGGGTGCTGGCCGAGCTCTCGGGGGTCGACCGTCTCGTCCTCCAGGCCGGGCGCTACCTGTTCCTGACCGCCGGCGCCGCCTTCTCGGTGCCGCTGTTCCTCGGCGGCGGCGCCGGTCCGGTGCTGCCCGGCTGGGCGTGGGTGCTGGTCAAGACGGTGCTGGTGCTGTCCGTGCTCGTGTGGCTGCGCCGGAAGCTCCCGATGCTGCGCCCGGACCGGTTCATGGAGATCGGGTGGACGGTCCTGCTCCCGGCGGCGGTGCTCCAGGACCTGGTCGTGTCCCTCGTCGTCGTCTGGAAGGGCTGAGCCGTGCTGGTCGGAATCGTGTTCTGGGTGCTCGCCGTGGTGGCCGTGGCCGCCGGGGTGGTCGTGTTCGTGGTGGACTCCATGGCCCGGGCCACCTACGCCCTGGCGCTGTCGTTCATCGCGGTGGGGGTGCAGATCCTGCTGCTCGGGCAGAGCTACCTCGGGATCATCACGATCCTCATGATGGTGATGGAGATGGCGGTGATGGCGGTCTACATGGTGATGTTCATGGGCATGAACCCGGCGCTGATGCCCATGGACATGACCCACGGGAAGAGGACGGCGATCGGCGCCTCGGCCGGGGTCTTCGTGCTGCTGGCCGCCGGCGCCCTGCTCGTGCCGTGGCCGCAGCGGCGCGGTGCCCCGCCGGAGGACGTCACGCACGCGCTGGGGCTGGAGATCATGGGCGACAAGATGCTGGTCATGGCCGTGGTCGGTCCGGTCATGGTCGCCACCATCGTGGCCGGGGTGGTCCTGGCCGCCCACCGCACCCGCTACGACCGGCTGGGCGACGACCTGCGCCGCCGCCCGGCCGACGACCCGCAGCCGGGAGGTGTGGGCCGGTGACCCTGGACGCGGTGCTGGTCGTGGCCTCCGCGCTGTTCGCGGTCGGGCTCTACGGCGCCCTGTCCCAGCAGGTGGTGGTGATGGTGATGATGGGCCTGGAGCTGATGATCAACGGGGTGCTCCTGGCCGCCGCCGGCTTCTGGTGGTTCCTCGCCCCGGACCCCTCCGGGCAGGTGCTGCTGCTGGTGGTGCTGGCGGCCATGACCGTGGAGATGGCCATGGGCTTCGCCGTGGCCACGCTGCTGCACCGCAGGCGGCAGACCGACATGACCGACATGGCCGAGGAGCTCTCCCGGTGACCGCGGCCCAGGCCGTGCTGCTGGCCGTGGTCGTGCTCCCGGGCACCGTGGGCGCGGTGCTCGCCCTCACCCGGGCGGAGCGGGCCGCGGCCCCGGTCGCGGTGCTCACCGCCGGGGTCACGACCGCGCTCGCCGTCGCCGCAGCCCTGGCCCGGCCCGCCCTGGCCCACCCGTTCGTGGCCGGCGCCGACTTCGCCCTGGAGGTCGACGCCCTCGCGGCGCTGGTGCTCCCGATGATCGCGGGCGTGACCCTCCTGGTGCTGGTCTTCGCGGCCGGCAGCATCCGGTCGGCACGGCCCCGCTTCCACGGCCTGATGCTGGTCTTCGCCGCCGCGGCCCTGACCACGGCCACGGCCGCCAGCCTGCCGGCGCTGCTGTTCGCCTGGGAGCTCATGGGGGCCACGTCCTACGCCCTCATCGGGTTCCGGTGGCGGGACTCCGCACGGGTCTCGGCCGGGCTCACCGCGTTCGTGACGACCCGCACCGCGGACCTGGGGCTCTACGTCGCCGCCGGCGCGGCCCTGGCCGGCGGGGCGGGGATGGCCCTGGCCGACCTGCCGGCGGCCGACGGCCCGTGGCGGCACGTCGTCGCGGCCGGGATCCTGGTCGCGGCACTGGGCAAGGCGGCGCAGCTGCCGTTCTCGTTCTGGCTCTCGGGCGCCATGCAGGGCCCCAGCCCGGTGAGCGCGCTGCTGCACTCCGCGGCGATGGTGGCCATGGGCGGGTACCTGCTGCTGCGCGTGGAACCGCTGCTCGCCTCCACGGGGTGGGCGGGTCCGGCCGCCGCGTGGATCGGGGTGCTGACCGCCGTGCTGATGGGGATCGTGGCCCTGGCCCAGCGGGAGCTCAAGCAGCTGCTGGCCGCGTCCACGGTGGCGCAGATGGGCTTCGTGGTGCTGGCCGCCGGGGTCGGTGCGGTCAGCGGAGGGGCGGCCCACCTGGTGGCGCACGCCTCGACCAAGGCGTTGCTGTTCCTGGCCGCCGGGGCGTGGCTGACGGCGCTGGGCACCGAGGAGCTCGCCGCGCTGCGCGGATCGGGCCGCCGGTGGCGGGTCGTGGGCGTGACCGCGACCGTGGGGGCGCTGTCCCTGGCCGGGGTCGCCCCGCTGTCCCTGTGGGCGACCAAGGACGCGGTGCTGGCCGGGGCCCTCGAGGCCTCGGCGTGGCTCTACGCCGCCGGGCTCGGGGCGGCGGCACTGTCCGCGGCCTACGCGGGCAAGGTCCTGTGGACGATCTGGCGACGCGGGGTCCGCGCAGCGGTCGGGGAGGGCGGCACCGGGACGGTGGGGGCGCTGGAGCAGGCCCCGCTGGTCGTGCTCGCCGCCGGCGCGGCCGTGCTGGGGGTCCTGGCCCTGCCCCCGGTCGGCCGGACCCTCGCCGGGGCCCTGGGCGGGCACGGCGAGGTCTCGCCCGTTGAGCTGCTCGTCTCGGCCGCGCTCGCCCTGGCCGTCCTGCTGCTGATGCTGCGCCTGCCCGCCCCCGAGCCGGGATGGGCCGCCGGGTGGCTGGGGCTGGAGGCCGCCGCCCACGCCGTCGTCGTCCGCCCCGCACTGGGCCTGGCGCACGCCCTGGCCCGGTTCGACGACCGCGTCCTGGACCGTGCGGTGACCGCCGCGGCGGGCGCCGTCCCACTGCTGGCGCGGGCCGCGGCCCGCGCCGACGACCGGGTCCTCGATGCCGGGGTCGACGCCACCGCGGACGCCGCCGACGCGGCCGGCCGGGGTGCGGCCCGGCTCGACGACGCGGTCGTGGACGGCGCCGTCGAGGGCCTCGCCGGCCGGGTCCGCCGGCTCGGGCAGCTGGCCCGGGCCCCGCAGACCGGGGCCGTCCACCACTACTTCCTCCAGGCCGTCGCGGTGCTCGCCGCCGGCGTCGTGGCCTGGTCCGTCTACGCCGGAACGGGATGAGCATGCTGAGCCTGATCGTCTTCCTGCCCCTGGTGGTCGCCGCCGTCCTGGCCCTGGTGCCCGCGATCGGACCCGCGGCCGCGCGCTGGGCGTGGGTCGCGGTGAGCGTCGTGGAACTGGTGCTCGTCGCGGTGCTGTGGGCCCGGTACGAGGACCCCGGCCCTAACGGGCTCGCGTTCGAGGAGCAGGTGCCCTGGATCCCCGGCGTCAGCAGCAGCTACCACGTGGGCGTGGACGGGCTCTCCCTGCCGCTGCTGGCCATGACGGTCGTCGTTTTCCTGGCGTGCGCCGTCCACGCGCTGCGGGACACGGACCGGCCCCGCGTGCAGGCCGCGCTGTTCCTGTTCCTGCAGGGCGTGAGCCTCGGGGTGTTCGTGGCGGCCGACCTCATCCTGTTCTTCGTGTTCTTCGACCTGTCCATCGTGGGCATGTACTTCGTGATCGCCGGGTGGGGCCACGGCAGCGCAGCCCGGTCGGCGCTGAAGTTCTTCCTCTACACGTTCCTGGGCTCCCTCGCGCTGCTGCTGGGCTTCATCGGGCTCTACGTGGCCGCCGCACCGCACACCTTCGACATCCCCGAGCTCGTCGCCACGGCCCCGCTGCAGGGGGACGGCCTCACCGGGGGGCTCGTGCTCGCGGCGATCCTGGTGGGGCTGGCCGTGAAGACCCCCACCGTCCCCTTCCACACGTGGCTCCCCCCGGCCCACACGGACGCCCCGGCCGTCGGCTCGGCCGTGCTGGCGGGCGTGCTGCTGAAGATGGGCACCTACGGGTTCGTGCGCATCGCCATGCCCATGCTCCCCGAGGCGTGGCGGGCCTGGGCCTGGGTGATCGTGGTGGTCGGGATCGTCTCGGTGCTGCACGGGGCGCTCGTGGCCCTGGCCCAGACGGACCTCAAGCGGATGATCGCCTACACCTCCGTCAACCACATGGGCTACGTCGTCCTGGCCCTGGGCGCGGTCGGGCTCGTCGTCGACGACGCCGCCCAGGCCCGATCCGTGGCGGTCACCGGTGCGGTCGTGCAGATGGTCAGCCACGGGCTGATCACCGCCGCGCTGTTCCTGCTCGCCGGAGCGATGCAGGACCGGGCCGGCACCTACGACATGGGCTCCTACGGCGGCCTGGCCGCCCCCGCCCCGCGCTACGCGGCGCTGTTCGCGGTCGGCGCCTTCGCCTCCCTGGGCCTGCCCGGGTTCTCCGGGTTCATCGCCGAGTTCCAGATCTTCGCCGGCAGCGTGGCGGTCGCCCCGGTGACCGCGGTCGCCCTGCTCGGCATCCTGGTCACCGCCGCCCTGTTCCTCCGGGCCCTGCAGCGGGTCTTCACCGGCCCCCCGGCCGGGCGCAGCCCGGGTTTCGCGGACCTGCAGGCGCGGGAGCTGTGGTCCGTGGGCCCGCTGCTGGGCCTGTCCCTGCTCATCGGCGTGCTGCCCCGGGTCCTGCTCGAGGTGGTCGAGCCGGCCTCGGCGGCCCTCGTCGGCCTGGTGGGGAGGTAGCCGGTGGAGGCCGGGATGCAGATGCGCCCCGAGCTCCTGCTGCCGGAGGCCCTCGTCTTCGCCGGCGGCCTCGTGGTGCTGCTGGGCGGGTCGTTCCTGCCGCGCGACCGGCAGTGGGTCGCCCGCGTCGTCGCCGCCCTGGTCCTGCTGGGAGCGGCGGGCGCAGCCGTCGTCGCCATGGCCGGACCCGCGCAGAGCGCGTTCTCCGGGACCTTCGCCGTGGACACCGCCACCGGTGCCGCCCGGGTGATCGCCGCCCTGACCACGCTGCTGGTCCTGGGGGTCGCCGCGGGGGAGATCGCCGGCTCGCCGCGGGAGTCGGACACGTACGCGCTGCTGCTCTTCGCCACCACCGGGGTGATGGTGCTGGCCGGGTCCACCGACCTGCTCGTGCTGACGGCGGGGTTCCTGCTGGCCAGCATCCCCCTGTACGGGATCATCGGGCTGACCGGCGGCCGCTCCGGGGCCGAGGCGGCGATGAAGACCTACCTGATGGGGGCGCTGTCGGGAATCCTGCTCATGCTGGGCGTCACCGTGCTGTACGCCCTGGCCGGAGGCACGGACTACGCCCTGCTCCGGGACGTGCTGCCCACCGCTCCGGCCGGTGCCGTGGGGACGGGGGTGCTGGGCGTGCTCGCCGGACTGCTCTTCAAGGCCGGCGGGGTGCCCTTCCACTTCTGGGTGCCGGACGCCGCCCAGGGCTCGGGAGCCACTGCCGCCACGTTCCTCACCACCGTGCCCAAGGCGGGGGCGCTGGTGGCCGTGTACCGGCTCGTGGACACGGTGTCCTCGGGGGACGGCTCCTGGCTGCTGGTCGCGGCGGTGCTCGCCACGGCATCCATGGTCCTGGGCAACCTCGCGGCCTACTGGCAGTCCGACCCCCGACGGCTGCTGGGCTGGTCGACGGTCAGCCAGGTCGGGTTCCTGCTCGTGCCCGTGGCGGCCGCCGGGCGCAGCGACCTGGCGCTGCCCTCGCTGCTGTTCTACCTCGCCGCCTACGCCGTCACCAACGTCGCCGCCTTCGCCGTCACCGCGGCGCTGCCCGAGCACCGGGAGCTGACCGCCTACCGCGGCCTCGCCCGGGCCCGCCCCGGACTGGCCCTGGCCCTGCTCGTGGCGCTCCTGGGGCTGGTGGGCACCCCGCCGCTGGCCGTGTTCGTCGGCAAGCTCGCCACCGCCACCGCCGCCTGGGACGGCGGGCACGGCTGGCTGGCCCTGGTGGTGGTGCTCAACAGCCTGCTCAGCCTCTTCTACTACCTGCGCTGGGTCGCCCCGGTCTTCGCCCGCCCGGCCGCGGACTCCCCGGAGTTCCGCCGCCCCGGCGGGGCCGCCGCCTGGCCGGCGGCCACGGCCGGAGCCGCCGCGGCCCTGAGCCTGGCACTGGGGGTCCTGGCCGGTGTCCTGTGGGCGGCCCTCGAGGGTCCCCTGCTGAGCTAGCTCCGAGCCGGTCCGGCCCGGGGCGGCACCGTGCGGGGAGCGGGACTCCCGGGTCCCCGGAGTCCCGCCGCGCTCGCCGGGGCGCCGGGTGCACGCCCCGGCGCTGGACTCACGTCCCGGAGTGGTGGGCCGGCGCCTCCGACTGCGCGTCCTGATCCGATCGGCGGCGCGCCGCGAACCACTGGGTCGCGACGATGACCAGGGCCACCACGGCGGTGACCCCCAGGGTGAACGGGTCCGACTGGGCCTTCAGCAGCACGAAGGGCACGAGGACGGCGACGTCGAGGGCGATCGCGACCCACGGGATCCAGGTCCTGGCCCCGACGTCCTCCCGGAGGTGCCGGATGATGCCGTAGTGGATGGCGATGTCCATGGTGAGGTAGAGGATCGCGCCGAGGGAGGCGATCTGCGAGAGGTCGAAGAACGCGGCCATGACGATGGCCAGGCTCGCGGTGATGTACAGCGACTGGTGCTCCTGCCGGCCGGGCAGCCCCGGGACCTGTCCCATGTCGCGGAGCATGTCGTAGAGCTTGGACACGGCGAAGAGGCTGGCGACCAGCCCGGAGAGGGTGGCGACCACGGCGACGAGCACGGTCAGCCGCACGCCCCAGGCCCCGAACAGCGGTTCGGCGGCCTCCGCGAGGGCGTAGTCCCGCGCCTGCACGATCTCCGGGACGGTGAGGCTGCCGGTGACGGCCACCGCGATGAGCAGGTAGAGCACCGTGCACAGGCCGATGGCGATCATGATGGACCGGCCGATGTTGCGCTCGGGGTCGCGCAGGTCCGCGCCCTGGTTGGTGATGGTGGTGAAGCCCTTGTAGGCCAGGATGCACAGGGCGACCCCGGCCAGGAAGCCGGCCCATCCCGATTCCGGTGCCGTCCGCTCCGCGGCGGTGAACAGCCCGCCCAGGGAGGAGGCGCCCGCGGCGAGGATGCCGGCGATCGCCAGCGCGCCGATCCCGCCGATCTTGATCGCCGCGGTGACGGTCGCGGAGCGCTCCACCCACCGGTTGCCCACGAGATTCACCAGGGCCGCGGCGACGATCGCCGCCACCGCCAGCACCGGCACCCACACCGCGGAGTCCTGCATCCCGAAGGGGCGCAGCACGTAGGTGCCGAAGGTCCGGCCCAGCAGGCTCTCGGCCAGGATCATGGACACGTACATGAACAGCGAGAAGGAGCCGGCGACCACTCCGGGGCCGTAGGCCGCCTTCAGCAGCATCGCGATGCCGCCCGAGGTCGGGTTGGTCGCGGAGTAGCGGATGTAGGAGTAGGAGCTGAAGGCCACGACCACGGCTCCGGCGAGGAACGCCCAGGGCACCCAGCCGCCGGCAAGCTCGGCGACCTGGCCCACGAGGGCGAAGATGCCCGCCCCGATCATCACCCCCGTCCCCAGGGCGACGGATCCGGTGAGCGAGAGCTTCTGGGCGCCCTGCTGGTCGCCGCTGTGCCGGTCTCCGCTGTGCTGGTCGTCGCTCTGCTGGTCTCGGCCGTGCTGCCGGGTGTCGTGCTCCATCGTGGTGTCTGTCCTTCCTGCCGCGGGGTCGGTCCCGCAGCAGTGGTCGTTCGGTCGGTTCCGGCCGGTGCCCCCTCCGGGCGACCGGTCAGCGGGTCTGGGCGGTGGTGTACCCGGCCTGCTCGACGGCGGCCTGCACGGCCTGCGGCGCGGCGGACCCGGACACGACGACAGCGGACGTGCCGCCGGGAACGAGTTCCACGTGCACGTCGGTCACTCCCTCCAGGGCGGTGATCGCATCGGTGACGCGGCCGGCGCAGTGGCCGCAGGTCATGCCGTCGACCCGGTAGGTCCTCGACGGGGCAGGGGCCGCCGGTGCCGGGGACCCGGAGCCGGGCGTCGCGTCCGGGGTGGCGGGAGCGCAGCAGGCGCAGCCGGTGGAGGCCATCGGCAGCGGTCGTCGGGTCAGGGAGGTCATGGGGACTCCTTCGGAGGAGGTGCGGGGGCAGCGGCGGGAGGTCTCTCCCGCACCTCCGTGTATATACCCCTTGGGGGTATAGATCAAGCGTGCTCGACGCGGATGAGCCGCCTTCCGGCGCGCCACTGCCTGGACCGGCGCACCGGTGACCTCGCGGTCCTCCACCGCGAGCTCACCGCCCGGCAGATCCTCACCCGTGCCGGGCAGCGACACGTGAACCGGCACTCCACCACCAGCGACGTCCGCGCCTCCGCCACCTCTGCCCACCTGGTGGGCGCGACGGTCTGCTAGAACCCCCGGAGGATCACGTTCCAGTAGTCCCGGGGGAGAACTTCGAGGTCGAAGAACCAGGAGACGCGGTTCGGGGCCAGCAGCGGCACGCCGGGGATGCTGGGTGCCAGTTCGTTGTCCCGGTCGAACTCGGCCAGCACGACCCGGCCCCGCTGCACCGTCACAGGGGTCACGGTGTACCCGTCGTAGGAGGCCGTGGGCTCCCGGCCGGCACGGGCGGCCAGGAGGTTCTCCGCGAGGATCTTCGTCTGGCGGCGCAGTGCCCCGCCGGACGAGGTGGTCTCCAGTGCGGCCGCGTCCCCGCAGGCCCACACGGTGGGCACACGGCGGTGGCGCAGGGTCTGCGCATCCACGTCCGCGTAGCCGTCCCAAGCGGTGCCCGGGCCCGGCGCGGCGCCCAGTCCCGCGTCGGCGATCCAGGCCGGGGCCCGGTGGACGGGGCAGTGGTGCAGCAGGTCGTAGGACAGGTCCCGGGGCGCCCCGTCCACCGTGGCCCGCAGCCGGCGGGAGCCGGCGTCGATCGACTGCACGTGGGCGCTCGTCAGGACCGTGATGCCGTAGCGCTGGACCCAGGGCTGCAGCACCCGGTCCACGTCCGGCTGGCCGAACACGGTGGCGGTGGGCGTCAGCAGGGTCACCTCGATGTCCTGCAGGACACCCTGACGCTGCCAGTAGTCGCAGGCCAGGTAGAGGATCTTCTGCCCGATCTGCGGAGTGGGCGCCGGGCCGTCCGGGATGGTGAACAGCGCCCGGCCGCGGCGCATCCCGCGGATCAGCTCCCAGGTCTTGGGGGCCAGCTCCACGGTGTAGTTGGTCGAGGCGTGCGGGCCGGCCATCGCCTCGGCACTGCCGGGGACACGGTCCCAGTCCGGGGTGGAGCCCGCGCAGATCACGACGTCCCGGTAGCCGATGTGCTCGCCGGAGGACAGCGTGGCCGTCCGTGCCGCCGGATCCAGTGCCTGGACACGGTCCTGGATCCATCGCACGCCGCGGGGCATCACGCGGTGCTGGGCCCGGGACATCTGCCGCACGGTCTTCAGCCCGGCGCCCACGTAGGAGAGCATCGGCCGGTAGTGGTGCGTGGACTTCGGCTCCACGATCACGATGTCCGTGATGCCCTTGCGGCGCAGTCGTGCGGCCAGGGAGATCCCGGCATTGCCGCCGCCGATCACGAGGACGTCAGTGGCGTGATCCGAGGGTGCAGTGGTCATCGTGACTCCGTGGGATGAGGATGGCTCCACGGCCCCGGCCGGGGCCTCCCGACCATTCGACCACGAGCCGCGGCGCCCGCGCCCGAGCGGTAGGCATCCGAGGGGCTCTCTGGACGTTCCTGTCGAGGAAGGTGCCAGTAAGGACAACTGCTCGGCGGAGCGATGCCGGTGCCTGGTCCGCAAAAGGTCCCGGATGAAGTGGCGTCTGGTATCCGATGGGATGCGAGACGTCTCGTCCGAAGAATTTGCACCCGCATGTTTCCGCGGATCTGGGCGTCTCGCCTCCTTGTGCTTTATTCGTATTCCTAGAATCGGATACTCAACGTGAGTTGCGAGACAGATGAGATGGGCATGGGAATGCAGAGCTATGCGCGAGTGTCGACGCGGCAGCAAGACACAGACCGTCAAGTGTCCGACCTCTTGAATGCCGGCGTGCGGCGCGATGACCTCTACGTGGACCATGGAGTGTCTGGAGCACATGGCTTTCGTCCGCAGTTCGACAAGGCGGCGGCCGCGCTCGAGGAGGGCGATGCGTTGGTCATCACTACGCTGGACCGGCTGGGTCGCTTCACGCAGAACATGCTGGCTTTCGCCGAGGCGCTACGGGGGAGGGGTGCCGGGTTGCGGATTCTGAACCTCGGTGGGGGGGCGTGGACACCGCGACCCCGATGGGCTCGATGGTCTTCACTGTGATGGCCGCACTTTCCCAGATGGAGCTGGAGATCAAGCGGGAGCGGATCACCGACTCGGTGGCCGAGCGAATGGCCGCCGGCAAGGACCTCGGCGGGCGGCGCCAGACCTTCACCGACTCTCAGATCCGCAACGCGCTGCGACTCATCGACGGTGGAGAGCCCGCCACCCAGGTGGCCCGCGACCTCGGGATGTCGAGGGCCACCCTCTATCGCCGCATTCGCGAGCTGCCCGTGCCGACTACATAGGACCTGGTCTCAAAATCATGAGACTACTCATGCTTGGCGCCCACGCCGAGCTGCATGAGGTCCTCACCGACGATCAACTTGCCGCTGTAACCCTTCTGGGCTTCGCGCCACCGACTCATCGGGTTCTCGGTCGGCACCATGTGGGAGAGCACGAGGTTCTTCGCCCCGGCGACTTCGGCCACGTCCCGGCCGACCTGCTCGATGGTGGTGTGTGAGACCAGCAGGTGCTCTTTCACCGCCGGGGCGATCTGCGGGGGCAGGATCGCGGCCAGGTCCTCGGCGAACTGCGGATCGATGACCTCGTGGACCAGGTAGTCGCAGTCCCGCGCCAGGTCGATGAGGTTCTGACTGACTCCCGTGTCCCCGGAGACCACCACCGACCCGTCGGGGGTGTCGAAGCGGAAGCCGAAGGCCGGGGCGGTAGGACGGTGGTCGACCAGGGTGGCGGTGATCGTCACGTCCCCGTCCTGCCAGACGTGGATCGGAGCGGCCAACCGTGGCGGGACCCCATCGGGATCCGGCGCCCAGTAGGGGGAGATATCGATGTCGTGGACGCCGAAGGTCGTGTCGGGGCTGGCAAAGTTGCTATCGCGGGCGCGGTCGTTGAAGTCCGCGGCGAAGGCCTGGCGCAGATACCCGGTCATTCCGGCGATCCCCGGGGTGGGGTCGCCGGGGTTGTAGACCGGCGGGGCGGGGCGGTTCGGCGGGAACACCCGCGGCAGGGACCCGCGGTCACCAGGACCGAAGACCTGGATCGGCTCCGGGATGGTCCGGCCTACGGTGTTCATGGATGCGGTAGCGTAGACGGCCGGCCACTCCACGACATGGTCGCTGTGCATGTGGGTGAAGAAGATCCCGCGGATTTTCGCCATGGAGGTTCCACCGAACGCGTCGCTGCCGAAGCCAGCCGACAGCAGGCGCATGTGCGATCCGTGGCCCAGGTCCACGATGTAGACCTTGTTCTGATAGGTCACTGCCGTGGAGATCCCATACCGCTTGTCGGAGAGTACCGTCGGCCCGCCCGCGGTACCCAGCAGCACCAGGTTGGTGCGGTAGCCCTTGCCTGTGCCGTTGGCCCTGCTGTTGATCGCAGGAGCGGAGGCCATCGACGCGGAGGACCCGGCCACCGCCAAGCCTCCCGTCACCGTTGCTGCGCTGAGTCCCTGCAGGAAGCGCCGTCTCGAGGCTGCCGGCACCTGGTTCAGCGCCTTGCCCACCACATCACACATGCTTCTTCTCCGTTTCTCGCCGACAGCATCGTTGCCGTCGGGGGGGCGAACTGACGATTCTCGAGATGGTCCCTTACGCCGTTGGCGCCCGCCGCTGGGGCCGTGTCACGGCGGCGGCCACGGCGGCCACCGCGGCCAGAATCCCGAGCACGCCCAGCGCCACCGGCAGTCCGCCGAGGGCGGCCGCCGCGATGCCCAGGGCGATCGGGGAGACGAACTGGCCGATGTAGAGCGAGCCGGTCCAGATCCCGGTGCCGCGCCCGCGCTGCTCGATCCGCAGCCCCGACACCGCCCAGGTCAGCAGTGTGGGCAGGAGCAGACCGGTGCCGGCGCTGGTGATGACCGCGCCGGCCAGGGCGACGGGCACCGAGGACGCGAACCAGAGCACGACCAGGCCGACCGCGGCCAGTCCGAACGCCACCGGCAGCAGCCGGGCCGGACCGGCCCCGGAGACGAACCGGAAGCTGAACGCGCCGGCGGCCGTGGCCAGGGATGCGATGGCCGCGCCGGCGCCGATGACGGCCACGTCCGTGACGCCGAGGTCGGTCAAGACGTAGGGCAACTGCACGATCAGGGCGTAGAAGACGATGCCGCCGAAGAGCGTGACCAGCGAGGGCACGGCCACCTGCCGCCAGGGCACGGGGGTCCGCTCCGCCGTGCGGGTGTCCTTGGTGGGCTCCCAGAGCACGAAGGCCATGGGGATCGCGATCAGGGCCGCGGAGAGGTAGAGCCAGAACGGCACCCGCCAGCCCTGGGCCCCCAGGGCGCCACCGAGGGCGAAGAACGCGGTCGCGGCCAGGGAGGCCACGAGCACCTGCATGCCCAGGTACTTGTCGCGCTGCTTGCCGGAGTAGTAATCGGTGATCAGCGTGGTGCACACGGTCATGATCGCCGCCTCGGCGATGCCTACCCCGACCCGCGAGGCCACGATCCCCGTCAGTGAGTCCAGCCACAGCGGCATGGTGCCGAAGACGGAGTACAGCACCATCGCGATCAGCAGCAGCGTCTTGCGGCCCACCCGGTCGGCCACGGCCCCGGCGATCGGGGCGAACAGGGCGATCATCAGTGCGGGCACCGTGAGGACCACCGGAACCAGGATCTCCACGCCCGGCGTGCCGGCGAAGGCCTGGCTCATCGAGGGCAGGACGGGCGCCAGCAGCACGGCGCCGAGCACCGGCATGCAGCTGCCGGCCAGCAGCAGCACCACCGGCAGGCGGCCCGCCCGCTGCGCGGTGTCCGGCGCCGGCGGCGCCGTGGGTTCGATCGAGACGCTGTCCATGGAACTTCCCCTTGTGAGATCTGCGGGTCTTCCGCTGCGGCGGAAGGTGATGCACCTCACTGTCACGGTGGACACCGGCGCGGGGAAGCACGTCGTTCGGATACCAGGTATGCCTCCGGCAAATGTCGCCTCGTCGGAGCGGTCCGGACGGTCGGAGTCGCCCGAACGGACACGGGCGGGCGCCACCCCCGCTCGCCGCGGGCCACTATCCATGCGGCAGATAGGTGGCATCCGGACGCGTGACTTCTGCTCCCCGCCCATCCCGGGCAGAGTGGGTGATGAGCATCACAGGGCACGCCGCGCGGTGGCTCGTCGTCGGACGACCCACCGAGCAGCGGACCCGCACCGACGGACGAGCGAGGAGACCACGTGGACCGCAGCGATGCGATGGGCAGCATCGAGGCCATGGCCGCCCGGTGCAGCAACTGGGGGCGGTGGGGCGAGGACGACGTCCTGGGCACCCTCAACTTCGTCGACGACGCCAAGCGCGTCGAGGCGGCCGGGCTGGTGCGCAGGGGCCGGGCCTTTTCCCTGGCCCAGGCCTTCGACACCAACGGCCCGCAGAACGGGTGGCGGCGCCGCACCAACCCGGTGCACACCATGACGGACACGGGTCTGGAGGCCGAGTTCGGGGACCAGGGGTTCCCGCACGGTTTCGGCGGGGCCGACGACGTGATCGCGATGCCCCTGCAGTGCTCCACGCAGTGGGACGGGCTGGGGCACATCTTCGACCGCGGCCGCGCCTGGAACGGCCGGCGCGCCGGGGCCGTGGTGACCTCCGACGGGGACCAGGTCACCGGGATCCAGACCGCGGCCGCGCACCTGGCCGGCCGCGGGGTGCTGCTCGACGTGGGCCGGGCACTGGTGGAGGAGCTCGGGTTGGAGCACCCGGAGCTGCCCGACGGCTTCGCGATCACGCCTGAGCATTTGGAGGCCACGATCGAGGCCCAGGGGGCCTCGTCGGCGGTCGGGCGCGGTGACATCCTGCTGATCCGCACCGGCCAGTACGCCCGCACGCGCCGCGACGGCTGGGGCTCCTACGCCGGGGGCCCGTCCCCGGGCCTGTCCTTCACCGCCGCGCCCTGGCTGCACGAGCGCGAGGTGGCGGCGGTGGCCACCGACACGTGGGGCTTCGAGGTGCGGCCCAACGAGTTCGACGACGCGTTCCAGCCGCTGCACCAGATCGTGATTCCCCACATGGGCCTGTTCATCGGGGAGATGTGGAACCTCGACGAGCTCGCCGCCCACTGCGCGGCCGACGGGCAGTACGACGTGCTGCTCTCCGCGCCGCCGCTGCCGATCACCGGCGCCGTCGGCTCCCCGCTCAATCCCATGGCCCTGAAGTAGCACCCCGGACGACCCACCGCGCGGTGGCCGACGACGGCCGCCGCCCCGCCAGGAAGGACCACCACCATGTCCGCAGTCCAGAAGGTCGGCATCGTCGGCTCCGGGATCGGAGGACTGACCCTCGCCGCCCTGCTCGCCGACGCCGGCCTCGACGTCGAGATCCTCGAGAAGGCCGAGGGGCCCTCCACGCTCGGCTCCGGGATCACCCTGCAGGGCAACGCCCTGCGCGTGCTGCGCGGGCTCGGGATCTGGCCGCAGCTGCAGGAGAAGGGCTACCCCTTCAACACCCTGGGGCTGCGCGCCCCGGACCCCGACGCCACGGTGATCGCCGTGCTCGACGACGTGCGCGTGGGCGGGGAGGACCTGCCCGCGACCCTCGGGATGCCGCGCGCCGAGCTGGCCGCGGTCGTACGGGGACGCGCCGAGGAAGTCGGCGGGCTCATCCGCTACGGGACCACCGTCAGTGGCCTCGAGCAGACCGAGGACGCCGTGGTCGTGACCACCGCCGCCGGCGAAGACCTGACCTACGACCTGCTGGTGGGCGCTGACGGTCTGAACTCGGCGGTGCGGACCGCGATCGGCATCGAGGAGCGGCCCCGCCGCACCGGCATGGGCATCTGGCGGGCCTTCGTGCCGCGCCCGGCCGAGGTCACCCGCACCGACCTGTACTACGGCGGACGGGCCTACATCGCCGGGTACTGCCCCACCGGGCCCGACACCATGTACGCCTATCTCGTGGAGGACGCCCAGGAGCGCCACGGCGCCGACGGCCCAGCGGTCATGGGCGAGCTGGCCGAGGGCTACGGCGGGCCGTGGCGGCAGATCCGGCAGAGCCTCGACGAGAGCGCCAACGTCAACTACACGCACTTCACCACCCACCTGGTCGAGGGGCCCTGGCACCGCGGACGGGTGGTGCTGCTCGGTGACGCCGCCCACAGCTGCCCGCCCACGATCGCCCAGGGCGCGGCCCTGGCCGTGGAGGACGCCGCCGTGCTGGCCGACGAGATCGTCCGCGCCGAGACCTTCGACGACACCGTGCTGACCCGCTACCGGGAGCGCCGCCTCCCCCGGGCCCGCACCGTGGTCGAGGCCTCGGTCCAGCTCGGCCAGTGGATGCTCGACGGCAAGCGCGACGGGGATGTCCCCGGGCTCATGCACCTGGTCGCCAACACGGTCAAGGTGCCGGTGTAGGTGCTGCGCGCCTCGCAGAGCATCACAGCATCATCCCGCACCACTGGAAGGACTCCACCATGGTGAAGATCGCCCGCTGGGCCCACGCCGGAACCGTCTGCACCGGCTTCGTGCACGAGGGCCGGTGCCTGGCCCTGCCCGAGCACAGCACGCCTCAGGACCTGTTCGACGCAGGGCTGGAAGCGACCTTGGACCTGGCCGCCCGCACGATCGCCGCCGCACCCGGGGACGGCCCCCGGGTGGGCGAGGTGCGGCTGCTGGCCCCGCTGACCCCGAGGACGGTGCGTGACTTCGTCACCTTCGAGGAGCACGTCGAAGGGGTCACGGCCAGCATCGACGGTGTCGGGGGCGTCGTCGACGAGTGGTACGAGGCGCCCACCTTCTACTTCACCAATCCGCACACCGTCCGGGCCACCGGAGAGACGATCCCGGTGCCGTCCGGGTGCCACCGCATGGACCTGGAGACCGAGGTCGCCGCGGTGCTCGGGTCCGTCGACGGGATCGCCGGCACGAACCTGGCGCCGGAGGAGGCGCACCCGATGATTTTCGGGTACACGGTCCTCAACGACTGGTCGGCCCGCGACGTCCAGGCCCGGGAGATGAAAGTGCGGCTGGGCCCGTGCAAGGGTAAGGACTTCGCGTCCACCCTGGGCCCGTGGATCGTGACCGCCGACGAGCTCGAGCACCGCCACGAC
The DNA here is from genome assembly GCF_044462225.1 of Kocuria kalidii. Lineage (NCBI taxonomy): Bacteria > Bacillati > Actinomycetota > Actinomycetes > Micrococcales > Micrococcaceae > Kocuria > Kocuria kalidii. Next base: position 39,507 of record NZ_JBISWJ010000021.1, read on the forward strand.
GCCGAGGGGTTCCTGGACCTGGCGATGACCGCGTACGTCAACGACGAGCCGCTGGGCACGGATTCCCTGGCGAACATGGGGTGGCCCTTCGCGGAGCTGGTGGCCTACGCCTCCCAGGACTCCCTCGTGCAGCCCGGGGACGTGCTGGGCTCCGGGACGTCCGGCCGGGGCTGCCTCGCCGAGCTGTGGGGCCGCAACGGCGAGCTGACCCCGCCGCCGCTGCGGACCGGGGACCGGGTGCGCCTGGTGGTCGAAGGGATCGGAGAGATCGAGAACATGATCGGGGACCGCCGCCGCGAGGGCGTCCCCGCGGTCCGCGCCCGGCGCCGTGGCCGGTCCCGCGCCGGTGCGCCCCCGGGCGCGGCTGTGGTGGGCCGGTGAAGCCCGCTGGGCAGGGCATGATCGGGGCATGAAGGACGTCGACCTCAATCTGCTCCCGTCGCTGCAGGCGCTGTTGGAGCTGCGCAACGTCTCCCGGGCCGCCGAGCGGATGCACCTGAGTCAGCCGGCGATGAGTGCCGCGCTGTCCCGGTTGCGCCGCCACTTCAACGACGAGCTGCTGGTCCGGGCCGGGCGCGGCTACGAGCTCACGCCGTTCGCCCAGGCCCTGGCCCCCCGGGTCGACCAGGCGCTGGCCGACGTCCAGGACGCCTTGCAGCTGCGCTCGGAGTTCGACCCGGCCCTCAGCGACCGCACGTTCGTGCTCGCCGCCTCCGACTACGTCACCGGGGTCCTGATCCGGCACCTGCGGGCGCTGATCGCCGAGGAGGCGCCGCGGATCGCCGTGGATTTCGTGCCCACCTCCCGCGCCAGGATCAAGCCGGGGCTGGAGTCCTTCAGCAACATCGACCTGCTGGTGGGCCCCATGGGCTTCGACCTGGCCGGCAGCTCCCGGCAGCTGTTCCGCGACGAGTTCGTCCTGGTGATGGACGCCGAGCACCCGCTGCTCGATCGGGAGGTCCTGACGGTGCACGACATCGCCACCGCCCCGCAGGCCGTCGGCGAGTTCGGTGGCAGCATCGTCACACCGCCGATGCAGTTCTTCCAACAGATGGGAGCCTCCCCGGTCATCGTGGCCCGGGTAGCCGGTCTGCAGGCACTGCCCATCGTGGTCGAGGGCACCGACCTGGTGGCCCTGGTGCCGCGCATGCTCGCGGCCCGCGCCGCCCGGTCCCAGCGCATCGCCGTGGTGGAGTTCGACGGGGAGCTGGAGGTCCCGCTGGTCGAGGCCATGTACTGGCACCCCTTGCAGACTTCGGACCCGGCGAACATGTGGCTGCGGTCGCTGGTGCGCCGGGCCGCCCAGGAACTGGAGCCGGGAGCGTACACCGCCCACCCCGTGCCCGTGACGGCCTCCTGAGCTGCGCGTCCGGTGCGGGGCTCCGGCTCAGCGCAGTGCGTCGGAGATCGACTTGGCCCCGCCGTGGCAGCTCTGGCCGCCGTCGACCGGGATCTCCGCCCCGGTGACGAAGGAGGCCAGCGGACTGAGCAGGAAGGCCACCACGACGGCCACCTCCTCCGGGGTCCCGGTGCGCCCCAGCGGGGTCTCGGCCACCGTGGCCGGCCGGAACGCCGGATGCGCCCCGGCGGTCATGGGGGTCTCGATGAACCCGGGATGGACCGTGTTGACCCGGATCCCGCGGGATCCCAGCTCCGTGGCCGCGGCGGCGGAGAGCCCGCGCAACGCCCACTTGCTGGCGGTGTAGGCCACCGGGTAGTGCCCGGTCATCGCCGCCACCGAGCCGACATTGACGACCGAGGCGCCCGGCCCCATCAGCGGTACGCAGGCCTGGATGCCCAGCAGGGGTCCGGCAACGTTGACGTCGGACACCGCGGCGAAGTCCTCCGGGGTGGCCTCGAGCAGCCGGGGCCTGCGGGTGATGCCGGCGTTGTTCACCAGGCCGTCGATCCGCCCGAACTCCCGTTGCGCGAACCGTGCCACCTCGGCCCAGTCCTCGGGCGCGGTGACGTCCAGTCGCAGGTAGGCGACGGTGCGATCGTGGGTATCGATCACTGCTCGCAGTCCCTCGGACGGCTCGGGTGCCAGATCTGCAGCCAGCACCTGTGCGCCGGCTGTCGCCAGCATCCGGGCCGCTGCGAGCCCCTGGCCGCTGTCGGCGCCGGTCACCACGACCACTCTGCCGGTCAGGTCGAGGCCTGGGGCGCTCCTGCTGTCAGCGGGCGTCGATCTGTCCATGCGCGTTCCTCGTCCGCCGGGGGTGTTGGTCCCATCGTGCACTGCTGCCGGCACGTGGACTCCGCGTGGCACGAATGGCAGATATCGACGGGACGGATTCCGGTGTGGAGCCTGGGCCGACAACGCCGTCAGGACATTTGTCGCGCCGATAGCTCGTATGCGGAAGTCCCGCTTCCCGGTGAGGGCAGCCGGTTCCACGATGGTGGTCAGGATCACGTTCGGTCCCCATCCTTCAAACGAAAGGTTCCCCGTCGTGGAGAAGCTGCTGGCTCACCTGAGCCACCTGGAGATCACCAGCCCTGACGTCGAAGCCTCCGCGGCCTTCTACGTGGGCAAGTTCGGCATGCGCGAAGTCCACCGCGCCGAGGGGCGGGTGTATCTGCGCTGCTGGGGCGACTACGACACCTACAGCCTCGTCGTGGTCCCCGGCGCGGAGCCGACCCTGAGCCGGATGGCCTGGCGCACCACCTCCTCGGAGGCCCTCGATGCGGCCGCCGCTCGGGTGGAGGCCTCCGGCGTGGCCGGTCAGTGGTCCGAGGGCGGGTACGGCTACGGCCGGGCCTACGAGTTCACCGGACCCTATGGGCACCCGATGCGCCTGGTCTGGAACGTCGACAAGTACCAGGCCGAGCCCGAGTTCGCCTCCATCTACCCTGACCGCCCGGAGAAGCGCAGCCTCCACTCCGCAGCCCCGCGCTTCTTGGACCATGTCACGGTCGCGACCTCGGACGTGCGCGGCTTCGCGGCCTGGTACTCCGAGACCCTGGGCTTCCGCACCATGGCCTTCACCGACCTCGACGAGGCTCCGATCACGGTGTTCTCGGTGTTGACCACCAACGAGAAGTCCCACGACCTCGGCGTGGTGCTGGACACCTCCGCCCGCGCCGGACGGGTCAACCACATCGCGTTCTGGGTCGACACCCACGAGGATCTGCTGCGCACCGCCGACGTGCTGATGGAGCACGGCACCCCGATGGAGTACGGGCCCTCGATCCACGGAATCGGCGAGCAGAACTTCCTGTACTTCCGCGAGCCCTCCGACCTGCGGGTGGAGCTGAACTCCGGGGGCTACCGCAACTACGTGCCCGATTGGGTCCCGAACACCTGGAAGCCCTCGCAGGGCTCGAACAACTTCTACCGCAACGGGGCCATGCCGCACTCGATGACCGAGTCCTTCCCGCACGCCGAGGGGTTCACCGCCACCGAGGAAGGCGCCTCCGAGGAGATGAAGGCCGAACTCCTCAACCCCTACGCGACCCAGGGCCGTGGCTGAGCGGTGACCGACGGCATCGGGCGGCACCTCCACCCGCCCACCGGGATCCCGGCCACCGCACCGGTGGCTGGGTCCTCAGTGGGTACGCCGGCAACAGGCGCTGCGGCTGCCGGGCGACTGGACGGCAAGGTCGTCGTGATCACCGGCATCGCCTCCGGCCAGGGCCGTGCCGCGGCCCTGGCCTTCGCCCGGGAAGGGGCCACGGTCGTCGGCTGTGACCTCGACCTGGACGGGGCGGCGGCGACCGTCGCCACCGTCCGGGCCCTAGGTGGCGCGGCCGAGGACGCCCGCCGGGTGGACCTCGCCGACGAGGCTGCCGTGGCCGCGTGGGCGCTGGAGATCGGCACGGCCCACGGGCGTGTGGACGTTCTCTACGCCAACGCTGCCGCCACCCGCTTCGCGCCCCTGGAGCAGATCTCCTACGCCGACTGGCGATGGAACTTCCGGCATGAGGTCGACGTCGTGTTCCTGCCGGTGCGCGCCGTCTGGCCCCTGCTGGCCGCCGCCGGCCGGTCCGCGGTCGTGCTGGTCGGCTCCACCGCCGGTGTGAGCGGATCGACGACCAACGGCCGGCTCGCCCACACCGCGACCAAGGGTTCGGTCGTAGCCATGACCCGACAACTGGCCGCTGAGGGTGCGCCGGCGGGGATCCGGGTCAACTGCCTCAGCCCCGGCATGATCCGCACCCCGGCCACCGAAGCCGATCTGCTGGCCGACGACCACCCAATGCGCACCATCGCCGAGCACGTCCCGCTCGGCCGGATCGGGACGCCGGAGGAGGTCGCCGGGTGCGCGGTCTTCCTGGCCTCCGACGAAGCCTCCTACGTCACCGGCGCCAACCTCATGGTCGACGGCGGATGGTCGGCCGTCCTGCCCGGCTGAGTCTCCCTGGACCAACTGTTTCCCCGAAAGGATCTGCCATGTTCGAGTACTTCCCCGGCAACTACGTCTGGAGCTTCGCCGTGACCGGCGCGCTCAACAGCGGTGGCCTCATCGACGAGATCGACCGCGCCTGCCGTCCGCTGCGCGAGGCCGCCACCCGCGGCGAGGACGCCGGCACCGAGGACTTCCTGGCCGTGTGGACAGGTCTGGTCGACCAGCTCGTGGCCCAGGCTCAAGAGATGGAGGCCGCCGGCCGCACCCGCACGGCCGGGCAGACCTACGCGAGGGCCGCCAACTACCTCATCACCGCCGAACGGATGCAGCCCGCCAGTTCACCGGTGCGCCGGGACACCTACCGTCGGTGCCTCGAGCTGATGGAGCACGCCTTCCGGCTGGCCGACCCGGCCACCACCCGGGTGGCCGTGCCCTTCCGCGACACCACCCTGCCGGCCTACTACACCCAGGCCCCGGCCACTGCTGACGGCCCCGTCCCGGTGATGATCATGTTCAACGGCCTGGACTCCACCAAGGAGCACATGTACGTCTCCCCCTTCCCGGCCGAGATGGCAGCCCGCGGGATCTCCACGCTGATGGTCGACACCCCCGGCACCGGAGAGGCCCTGCGCCTGCAGGGGCTCACCTCCCAGATCGACTCCGAGGAGTGGGCCACCGCCTGCGTGGACTACCTCGAGACCCGCGACGACGTCGACCCGACCCGAATCGGGCTGGTCGGCTGGTCCCTGGGCGGCTACTACGCCCCCCGCGCGGCCGCCTTCGAGAAGCGCCTGGCCCTGGTCGTGGCCTGGGGCGCCAATCACAACTGGGGCGCCGTGCAGCGACGCCGCCTGGAGCGGGAGGGCGAACGTCCCGTCCCGCACTACTGGGAGCACGTTCTGTGGGTGTGGGGTCACGAGGACCTGGACACCTTCATCGACTTCGCCGACGACGTCCACCTCGACGGAGTCGTGGAGAAAATCACGGTGCCGTTCCTGATCGCCCACGGGGAGAACGACCGCCAGATCCCGCTCGAGTACGCCCACCGCTCCTACGACCAGGCCGTCAACAGCCCCAAGCGGGAGCTGCGGATCTTCACGCGGGACGAGGGCGGGGCCGAGCACATCGGCCTGGACCACTTCCCCCACGTCAGCGCATTCATCACGGACTGGGTCACCCGAACTTTCCAGGAGCTCACGACAGGAAGCCTGACCTCCGGCAAGGAAGCTGCCGGAGCACTCGGACGGTAACCCACGAGGTAACCAGAACAAGCACAGCGCCGGGGTGTGGAACGAGCATCTGCCCGTTCCACACCCCGGTCGTGCAGCAGAGATCCCCGACTGCGTGCCTTCGGTTCTGGCCAGCACGGGCTGATGAGAGTTCTCAGTCGCACCGTCGGCAACAACGGTGTAAGAGGCGCGGGCCCGATGCCTGATCAGGTGACGTCTGATCTGGTTTACACAAGGGATAGACCCAGCCCATGTCCAAGGTGTGGCCGTGCAGTCGTTGGTCGGCCCGTGGACACGGATACCAGAGCGGTTGGGCTCCGCAGCTTCACATATGGTCCGGCGACCGGCCACCATCTACGAACCCAGCGTTGCAGCAAAGGGTCCCGTCCGAACTCGTACCGTGCCGGGGCGGATACAAGTGGCGGAGCGCGGGCTGTTCCTTCGTCCTATCGGAGGATGTGGACGTGTGAGTGACGGGAGCGGTGCCTAGGACGGACTATGTCTTGTGGACGCACTCGGAGGTGGTCAGCGCACCGGTTCCGCGACGAGGTCCGCGACGTCGAGCCGGTCGCCGGTGATGCCGTGCTGCTGCATCAGGTCCGCGGTGCGCTGCAGCTTCTCGAGATCCAGTCCGCCCTGGAACACCGGCATCTCCACGTCCTGGGCGAGCTCGGCGCTCACCTGGGTGTAGGTGGGCACCAGCTCCACCAGCTGCTCCTGGTCGTCCTGCAGCTCTTCCCCCGAGGCGGTGATGGCGCGAGCGAAGGCGGCCACCGTCTCCGGGTTCTGCTCGGCGAACTCCTGCGTGGTGACCCAGCCGGCGACCGGCATCTCCTCCACCGGCCCGGAGAAGAGGTCGAAGATCTTGCGGTGCCCGGCCTGCTCGGCCATCGCCTGGAACGGTTCGACCTGCCAGACGGCGTCCACCTCCCCGCGCTCCAGGGCGGCGCTCATGTCCGGGTATGGCATCTCCACCAGGTCGACGTCCCGGGGGTCGAGCCCGGCCGCCCCGAGGTGCTCGTAGAAGGCCACGGTGCCGATGTTCTGCAGGTTGTTCACGGCCACGGTCTTCCCGGCGAGGTCGGCGGGTGCGCGCAGCTCGGAGTCGGCGGCGACGAACACGCCGTGGTCCGTGGCGCCGACGTCGTTGCCGGCCACCAGCTGGAGGGGCAGGCCCTTCTCGGCGGCCAGGAGCGCGGAGGTGTAGTTGGTGTAGGTGATGTCGAAGTCCCCGGAGACCAGGGCGGGGATGGCCGCCGCGCCCCCAGAGGTCGGCACCAGCTCGGGGTCGAGGTCCTCGGCCTCGAAGAGACCCGCCTGCTCTGCGTGCACCGCCGTGGCGGTGTGGACCAGCGGGAAGTACCCGATGCGGACGGCGGTGAACCCCTCCTCCTCGGCGGATGCGCCCGTTCCCTCTCCGCACGCGGTGAGGCCCAGGGTCAGGGCGGCGAACAGGGGGACGAGGACGGTTCCGGGGCGGGTTCCGATGCGGGACATGACGGGCCTTTCGTCGGTGATGGGACGGATCGGGGGTGCTGTTCAGCGCTCGAGCTCGACGCGCACGGGCAGGGAGCCCCAGGCGCGCAGGGTGTTGTTGAGGTGGCGCTGAGGCGGCCCGGTGAGCTCGATCCGCCGGATGCGCGGGATCATCGCCAGCAGCAGCGCCTCGGCCTCGAGGCGGGCCACGTGCTGGCCCACGCACTGGTGGATGCCCATGCCGAAGCCGACGTGCCCGGACGGGTCGCGGGAGAGGTCGAAGTCGTCCGGGTCCTCCCACCGCCGTGGGTCCCGGTTCGCCGCGCCCAGAAACAGCAGCACCTTCTCCCCCTCGGGGATGTCGGCACCGGCCACCCGGAGGTCCTGCGTCGTCGTCCGGAAGAACGTCTGGACGGGGGACTCGAGACGGATGGCCTCGTCGAAGGCGGTGCGGACCAGCGACGGGTCCGCCCGGAGGCGGGTCCACTCGTTGGGGTGGGCGGCGAACGAGTGCAGGATCGCCGAGAGGGCGTGCACCGTGGTGTCGACGCCTGCGGTGAGCAGGGAGCGGACGATGAGCGGCGCCTGCTGGGGGGTGATCTCGCCGCGGTCGGCGGCGGCCCAGATGTCGGCGCCGAACCCCTCCGGGGCGAGCACGTCACGGGTGCACCGGGACGCGACCCAGGCCCCGAGCTCCGCGACGCGGGGCTGCCCCTTCTCGACCAGGTGGTTGACCGGGCCGAACGCGTTGAAGACGTGGTCGCCGTAGGGCAGGAGGTGCTCCCGGCCGCCCTGCGACAGCCCGACGGCGTCGGGGAACACGCGCAGGGGAAAGGCCTCGGCAAGACCGGCGACGGCGTCGAACTCGCTGGGACCGGCCAGGACCTCGGCCACGAGCTCCTCGGCGTCCGCCGCCCAGGCGGGCCGCAATTTCTTCAGCGCCCGAGGGCTGAGCACGTTCGCCAGGACGTGGCGCGGGGCGTCGTGCTGGGGCGGGTCGGCCTCCAGGAGCAAGCTCGGCGGACGCCAGGGCTTCTCGCGCTTGAAGTCGGACAGCCCCACCCCGGCGGCGGACTGGAAGCCCTGCCAGTCGGTCAGGGACGTGTGGACCTCGGCGTAGCGGCCCATCGCCCAGATCCCGTAGGCCGCGAGGCGCACGACCGGCCCGGCCTCGCGCAGCGCCGCGTGGAAGGGCAACGGGTCGGTGAGGACGTCGTCGCCGAACGGGTCCTCGCTCAGGACGGGGACGGTGGAGGCGGGGACGGTCATGGGCGCGTCGCTCTCTGCTCGGGCGGTCACAGGTCGATGGTCAGGTGAGGTGTGCGGGAGCGGGAGACGCAGACCATGAGGCAGTCCCCGGCCGCCCGCTCGTGCGGGGCCAGGACGGAGTCCCGGTGGTCGGGCGTGCCGGCGAGGACGTCGGTCTCGCACGTCCCGCACAGGCCCTGTTCGCACGAGGCCAGCACGCCGTGGCCGTCGGCGCGCAGGGCATCGAGGATCGTCCGGTCCGGGGCTACCTCGAGCACCCTGCCGCTGCGGGCGAGCTCGAGCTCGAACGGGGTGCCGTCGGCCAGCGCGGCGCCCGCGTCCGCCGTGAAGTGCTCCACGCGCAGCCCGCCGGCGGGCAGGACCAGCTCGGGCTCCAGCTCGAGGAGCGGGGCCAGGAAGCGCTCCGGCCCGCAGGCGTACACCCCGGCGGTGCCGTCGAGCGCACCGATGGTCTCCCGCAGGTCCCCGTGCCCCACGGCGGACGTCTCGTGGAACTCGACGTTCTTCCCGTGGGACAGCAGCTCCTCGAGGAACGGCATGGACGCCCGGGTCCGGCCGAAGGCCACACAGCGCCAGGGCACGCCCAGGCGCACCGCCTGGTCGATCATGGGCAGCAGCGGCGTGATCCCGATGCCGGCGCCCAGGAATAGATAGGAAGCCGCCGGGTGCATCCGGAAGGTGTTGCGCGGGCCGCCGAAGGGCACCACGTCGCCCACTTGCAGCTGCTCGTGGACGTACCGGGAGCCGCCGCGTCCGGCGGGGTCGAGCTTCACCCCGACCCGGTAGGTCGTGGGGTCCCAGCGATCGCCGCACAGGGAGTACTGCCGGATCCGGCCCTCTCCCAGGTGCAGGTCGAGGTGGGCGCCGGGGCTCCAGTCGGGCAACCGGGTACCGTCGGGGGCGGCGAGCGTCAGCGCGACGGTGTCCTCGGAGACGGCCTCCTTGGCGAGCACGACCAGGCCGGTGCGGCCGCGGTCGGCGGAAGGGGCCACGGGGATCGGGAGTGCGGTGGACATCGGACCTCCTCGGTGCGGATGTCCTCAAGTCTTGGTGTGCCCTGGGTCACACACCACAGCACTCTCATTGGTCGAGAGGGATCAGCCCGTTCCGTCGAGCCGGCGGGTCACGGTGGCGGCGGCGATCCGCAGCAGCGGCTCCCACTGGCGGGACTGCGGGACGTTGGGCACGACGACGGACAGCGTCGCCACCACCGTCCCGCGCCGGAGGACCGGTGCCGCGATTCCGGTGGCGTCGGGGTGCAGGTATCCCGGGCAGTACGCGGAGCCGTCGCGGCGGATCCGGGCCAGGATCCGCCGCAGCTGCTCCGGGTCCGTGGGCGTCGAGTCCGTGAACGCCTCGTGGGGACCGGCGAGCACCTCCTCCTGGAACGCGGCGTCGCCGTGCGCCAGGAGCACGAGCCCGGACGAGGAGGCGTGCAGGGACAGCCGCCCGGCAATGCGGGTGAAGTTCACCACCGCGTCCGGGGCGCTGAGCCGTTCCAGGAACAGCACCTCGGTGCCGTCCAGGACGCCGATCTGGGCGTGCTGCCGGACCTGGGCGTGCAGGTCCTCGAGCACCGGCATCGCCGCCTCCCGCAATGACAGGGCGGACGAGGCCCGGGCCGCGACCTCCCACAGCCGCACGCCCAGCCGGACGCGGCGGGCCTCGTCCCGCTCCAGCCAGCCGTGCCCGGTCAGCTCGGCCACGAGCCGGGAGGCCGTGGCCAGGTGCAGGCCGGTGCGCCGGGCCAACTCGGTGACAGTCAGCCACTCCTCGCCCTGACGGAACGCCTCCACGAGGCGCACCGCACGGGAGAGAAGGGATGCACCGGACTGGGTCCGCGCCATGTTCTCCCCTTCCGGCGCCACCCCATCCAGTGCACCTCATCGGAAAGGACACCACATTACCTAGACGAGTTCCGGTACTCCAAGAGCGAGTTCCGGATCCGGCATCAGCGCGGCCGCGCCTGCAATGGATTCACCGACACTTCCGGATACCGCCTCCAGCCGCAGGGGACGTCGAACACGCCAGGCTCGACACATGGTCCAGGCATCGGCCACCCGGTCACGGCTGACGTATGAGCGGCGTCCCAACATGGGGCACTTCTCAGTCGTGGACGGTCGTCGGGGAATGGACGGCTGTTGACCTTGGAGGAGGCCGCTAGGAGTTCTCTGTTTGACATATGGCCGGATAGCGGCCAACAGGCCACGGGAGTTGTCACATCTGTTGGATCTCCCGTCCGACCGATGGATCTCTTCCAGCGCGATGTCGCGGTGGAAGTTCCGTGACTCGGGCACCGATAGTCTTTCTCGGTGCCCGAGTACGCCCCTCACTCGCATGTGTTCGTCGACGAGTCCAAGGTCGGCGGGTACTACGTCGCCGCCAGCGTGGTGGCCGCCGGAGATGTGAATGCCACCCGCAAAGCTGTGCGGGCGCTGTTGTTGCCGAAGCAGAAGCGGATCCACTTCACTGACGAGAGGGACGACCGGCGCAAGAAGCTGCTCAAGGACTTCGCCCGTCTCAACGTCGCGGTGTCCGTGTATGTGGCCAAGGGGCTCAAGGACAAGGAGGCCCGGCCGCTGTGCCTGACCGCCTTGGCGGAGGACGTCGCGGTCTGTCAGGTCGAGCACCTCTACCTGGAGAAGGACGATTCCTCGTTCGACAATGACAAGAGGGTCCTGGCGCGGACGTTCGCCGGCTACGAGCACCGTCCCCGCTATGCCTTCCCGAAGGCGCACGAGGAGCCGTTGCTGTGGGTCTCCGATGCGGTGGCCTGGTGCTACCAAAAGCGTGGACCATGGGTCGGAATGGCGGGCCCGCTGGTCTCTGAGGTTTGCATGTTGACCTGATGCGTCTTTTAAATGCGCGAGCCAGGCTCGTCGAACCGTCCGGATGACTGCCTGGCTTACTTCTCAGGGCTACTGCCCCTCGCCTTCCTCACTATACCCACCGCCCAGGGCTGCGTCACCACTGTCCCTGGAGTCAGATCTGGCTTCGCGCCCCGGCCGCATCGGGGCGACGCACGTTCTTGCCGCGCCGACCCGACGCGGACGACGGCAGAGAAACGATGTCACGCACCGGGTGCTGCAGTAGGGGTTCCGTCATTGCTCGGTGGCCGTCTGGGGCGGTGTCCTGTCCGCTGGGGATCCGGCGATGTCCTGGAGAGCGGTGAGCACGGTGCGTGTTGCGGTGCGGTGCAGTGCTTCGGGGCGAGCTAGTACGTCGATGTTGCGGGTGAGAGAAAGGCCTGTCAGGGGTTTGAGCACGATGTGGGCGTCGGCGGGGGCGGCTGTGGTGTAGCGGGGCATGAGGGCGATGGCGTGGCCGGTGGCTACGACGGCGGAGGTCACGAAGAACTCGTTGATCCGGTGGGTGACGTCCACCGGTTGTGCGGTGGCCGCGCCCAGCAGGTGCAGGGCCTGGTCCAGGGGGAACCCCTCGTGCACCGAGATCCAGTGCTCACCCACCAGGTCCGCCGGGTTGACGCGGGTCTGGTGGGCCAGTCGGTGGTGGGCGGCCACGGCGACGTCCAGTGGTTCGCGAACCAGTGGGATGACCTGCACCGTCTCGGGCCAATGGCGGGTGTGTTCCAGGCGGTGGGCGATGACCAGGTCGAAGTCGGCGGTCAGTGCCGGGAAGTCCTCCTGTGCGACGTCGCGGTCGTGGCAGCTCACCACGGGTGCCTCCTCGTCGGCGGAGGCCTGGAGCAGTGCGGGGAAGTAGGCCAGTCCGGCGCTGTGGAAGGCGGCCACGCTGACCGGGGCCGCGGGGTCCTCCACGTACTGGGTCACGGCGTGCTCGGCGGCTGCCATCGCGGTGGCGACTCCCACCGCGGCCTGTGCCAAGGCCTGGCCGGCCCCGGTGAGCACCAGGGTCCGGCCCTGCTTACGGGTCAGGGGTACGGGGGTGGTGCGTTGCAAGGCGGCCAGCTGCTGGGACACCGCCGAGGGGGTGACGTAGAACGCCCGGGCGACGGCGGCCACGCTGCCGCGGTCCCCGAGCTCGCGCAGCAGACGCAGCTGGTGCAAATCCATAAGCAAACCCTAAACCCTCAGTGCAGTAACCCGTCTCTGGTCTTCACGGTGGCGGGCGGTGAGGGTGGACGGGTGCTGACATCCTTTGTTGCTTCTCGCCGGGTCGACCTGTTGCTGCTGCTGGTGGCGGTGGTGTGGGGCAGCAGCTATCTCGCGGCCAAGACCCTGACCGGGGTCGTGAGCGTCCCCACGATCCTTTCCCTGCGGTTCATCATCACCGCGATCGCTCTGGGGGCGTGGTGGTGGATGCTGCTCCGGTGCGTCCCGTCCCGTCGGGAGGTGACCACGGGGATCGTGCTGGGAGCCACCCAGGCTGGGGTGCTGGTGCTGGAGACCTACGGGATCGCCGGCACCAGTGCGACCAATGCGGGGCTGATCATCAGTCTCACCGTGGTGTTCACCCCCGTGATGGAAGCAGCCGCTGCGCGGGTGCCGGTGCCGCGGGCGGTGTTCGTGGCCGGGGCGGTGGCAGTGGTCGGGGTGTGCCTGCTGGTGTCCGGGGACGGACTGCACGCCCCGAGAACAGGAGATGGGCTGGTGCTGGGTGCAGCACTGGTGCGCTCGATCCACGTGACCGCACTGGCCGGACTCACCCGGGGGAGCGGGTTCAGCTCGGTGAACCTCACCTTGATCCAGGCGGTGGTGTGCGCGGTGGTGTTCACCGCCGCCGACCCCTCCGGGGTGGTGGGTGCTGTACAGGCCTTCACGTCCGCCCAGTGGGCGGCGGTGCTCTACCTGGGGCTGGGCTGCAGCGTGTTCGCCTTCGTGGTCCAGACCTGGGCGATCCGCCAGACCTCGGCGTCGCGGGTCAGCCTGCTGATGGGCACCGAGCCGATCTGGGCGGTGGCCATCGGTATCAGCCTCGGCAATGAGACACTGACCCTCGTGGCAGCTGCGGGCGCGGTGCTGATCATCACCGGCACCTACCTCGGACAACGCGCCGAGACCCACCACCGCCACACCACCGGACTCAGCCCCGAAATCGCTCAGACGTCCCGGTAAGGGAGTGGTTGTCGACGGCACGTGAAAACTGACCCCGTGGCGGCAGGCGGATTCAACAGCTCGTCGCAACACCGGACTGGTTTCAGCATGACATTTTCGAGGTGAACACGGTCGCCGGCGTCGCCCATCCGAGGACCTTTCGTGGGCGAGTGGTGGCACTGGGGCGTGCACGGTGAGAGAGCGGCTTTCGGGCGTGGATGAGGATTTGTGTTCTGGTCACTGGTGGGCGGCATGAACGTTGGTCGTACGCCCTGAATCAGGGCAACGCCGTGTCGCGTGATGATCCGCCTGTGGCCGCGCGGTGCTACGTCCGGGGGAGGATTGTCGCGGCGATGACCGAGTTCGCGATGACGGCGGCCATGGTGCGGGTCACCGCGTCAGAGGCCGCAGCGGCGCCCCAGTCGCCGCGCTCGAGTTCATGGCCGCGGTTGGAGACATCGCCGCTCCATGGAATCTCGCGGTGGAACTGGGGAAGTGTGCCACTGGCCGAGAGGAGCGCGATGCTCGCGGCGATCCGCGGCTCGGGCTTCTCACCGTCGATGAGCGCGACACGCACCTTGATCATCAGTTCCGCTCGGCGTCCACTCCCGAGGGCGAGTCTCGCGGTGGGGAAGATGCCGAGCAGTTTGCCCCGCTCCCGGTTCACGTCGCCGCGCTCGATGAGGCGATCCAGCACGGGCTCGCGCAGGTGCGGGCCGAGGGCGGCGAGGATCGTCTGCAGGTTCCGTGGCTTCTCCGACACGTGAGAGAGCGCGGGCGCGAGGATTTCGTCGGGCGACGACGGATCGCCCACGGCGTGCACGCGCGTGCTCAGCGCCCCGTGTTTGTGCACCTCCACCCGGCCGGTGAGCGCGAGGTCGCCGAGGACCGCTCCACCCAGGACGTAGAAGAGGATGTTCTCGCCGGCGATCGTTCCTGAATCGGGTTGGAAGAGCAGCAGGAGCACGTCCTCGACGAGCAGTGGCCCGTCGGCCGTTCGCGCCGTGGCCCCGTCGGTGGTGCGCGATTCGAGGTCGTCACTCATGCTGATCTGTTGTTGCGTCGGTGTCAGGTGTCGAGTCGGATCGTGCGCCGAGTTGCTCGGTCACGATGACGCTGGCACGGCCGAGGACATCCAGTTGAGCCTCGTTGTAGAGCTCCACGACGGTCGCGCGAAACACCTCCTGGGTGATCGCCGGCCCTTTCGACATTCGCCCTTTCTGGTCGGTCAGCCACGGATAGTCGGTGAGGTGCTGGGCGAGCTGCGGGGCGAGCGTCTCGGCGAGTCGCTGTCGCTGTGCGTCGCCGGCCTGGGCCGACAACGCTTCGAACTCCGCGCTCCCGTCATCGGTCTCTGACTCCACCATTGTCTTCAGATCTGCCATGGCGGATTCGTCGTAGAGCTGGGCGTACACGAGCATGAGGGCACGGTCCGGAGTCGACAATCGCCCGGCGAGATTCTCGAAGCCGGCCGGCACGTCGGTCGCTGTCGTCCCGGCCAGGATCGCCTTGATCTCGGCACGTGCACGCTGCAACCGTTCGATGCTCACGGCCAGGTCGGCATCGATCGCCCGCAGGGCCGCCCCCGGCGTCTCCCCACCGGGACCCACCGACTCGATCTGCCCGAGCGGTACGCCAAGGTCGCGGAGCCTGAGGATCTGCAGGAGCCGGACGATGTGCCGTGCCCCGTACTGCTTGTAGCCGTTGGACAGGCGTTCGGGCGGCTCGAGCAGGCCGGATCGGTGGTAGTGGCGGATCGTGTTCACCGTCGTTCCGGCGAGCTCCGCGATCTCACGTGTGCTCCAGGCCATGCCGGGCTCCAATCGTGGGCTGCCTCCGGACGGTCCAGGCGCAGCGATCGAGACCATTCAAGACCCTGTCCTCGGAACAGAGTCAAGAGCGTTCCCCCCAGCCCGGGGAAAGCACAGCAGCGCTTGACCATGTGGTGAGCACACGGTCTTGACTGCTCACGTGGCTGGTCGATCGATCAGACCGCATCGAGACCGCGAAGTGAGAACCGACATGAACAATCCGTACGAGGGGCTGCAAATCTTCATCGAGCAGGTGCCCGATATCCTCCAGCCGCTGATCGTTGCGGTCGCCGCAGCGATCCCCTACATCGAGGGCGAGGGGGCCGCGGCTCTGGGGATCATCGCCGGCATCAACCCCGTTGTCGCTGCGATCGCGGGAGCAGCGGGCAACATCCTCGGCGTGGTCGGCGTGGTGTTCCTCGGGTCCCGTATCCGTGAGCGTGGTCTTGCCCGGCGTGCAGCGACGCGTGGAGCGACGCAGGTCGATGGTCTCGCCGCCGTCGCGCCCCTTCACGGGGCCAGTGCCGGAACGGTGTCTCGAAGTGCTGCATCCGGTACCGCGTCGATCCGCTCGCTGGAGCAGCCCGCGACCGATGACAATGTGCGCGGTCCGAACGCGAGACCGACCAGGCGGGAGAAGGGCCGTGCGCGCCTGGGTCGATGGATGGTCCGGTTCGGCGTCCCCGGGGCGAGCATCCTCGCGCCGCTCGCGCTCCCGACCATGCTGACCGCCGCGTTCTTCGTCGCCTCGGGTGTCCCGAAACAGTGGGTCATCCTCTGGCAGGCCATCGCCATCGTCCTGTGGACGGGTGCAGTCGCACTGGCTGCCACCGGCGTCCTCGCGCTCCTCGGTTGGTGAGAGCACGCGCCGGAGCGCCACGAGCGCGCACCCTGTCGCTCGGGCGGATGCCCGGCGACGGGATGTGCGCTATCGGTGAAGCGCGCTCCGCTGAGTCGTCGCCTGAGGTGCACGTCGCACTTCCCATTGGAGGGGTCTGCGCCTTCGAGCGGTGGGCCGACATCGTTCCAAGGGTGGCTCTCCCACTCGAGGGTCCGACCGGCGAATGGCCCGGTGAGCGTCGCGACGTCCGGTGTGGCCGGCTCGGAGTGGTCAACGCTGCTCGTCGAAGTGATCGACACGGCGGTGAACGTCGCGGCGAGAACACGGAGGCACTACGCCCGGACACAAGGGGGTGGAAGGCTGGTACTTCGCAAGCGCCCACCGCCGCACGATGCCGCCGGATGCCCTTTGTCGACCGGTCGTGTCGTATTCGGTGAGTGAATGCCGGGAGCACCCGGCTCAGGAAGACAGAGCAGCGCTAACGCCAGGAGAACCCCCCATTGCAGGGGGCACACTGATGACCCAGATTAGTGTTAGCGGGTTCTTCACGGATGGCGGTGTAGTTCGGCTCGCACGCCGACCCTTGACAAAAATATTTGTCAAGGGGGAGGGTGGGCGTATGCACGAGGTGAGCATCATCGAGGACCCGGCCGCCGCGGAGGCGTCGTTGGATCCCCTGCGGCGTCAGATCCTGGCGGACCTGGTCGAGCCCGGGTCGGCGTCCACCATCGCCGCCCGGCTCGGCATCCCCCGCCAGAAAGTGAACTACCACCTGAAGGTCCTCGAACAGCACGGCCTGGTCGAGCTCGTGGCAGAGCGGCCTCGCGGGAACTTCACCGAGCGGATGCTGCAGGCCACCTCCGCCGCCTACGTGATCTCGCCCGGCACGCTCGGGCGGATCCAGCCCGACCCGAGCCGTGCTCCGGACCGGCTGTCGGCTCGTTGGTTGCTCGCCCTGGCCTCCCGGCTGGTGCGCGACGTGGGCACGCTGCTCACGGGGGCGCAGCAGGCGCGTCGGCCGGTGGCGACCTTCGCGATCGAGGGCCGGATCCGCTTCGCCTCCGCGGCGGATCGGGCCGCCTTCACCGAGGAGCTCTCCGCCGCCGTGACCGAGCTGGTGGCCAAGCACCACACGGACAAGCAGCCCGGGACGGCCGGGACAGGCAAGCTCAACCGCCTGATCATCGCCCTGCACCCTGCGGTTCCCGAGGACCCGGCCAGGCCGGCGTCCACGACCCACCTGCACTCGGCCGCACCAGCCACCGCCGCATCGTCCGGTACCACCACGCCCGAACCGCCGACGACCGAACCGCCCACCTCCGAACCGCCGACCGATAGGCCGCCCGGAGCCGCCGGGTCCGCCGCGCAACATCGCTGAGGAGCACCGTGATGGCCAAGAGCTTCGAGATCCGCAAGACCATCGTCCTGGAAGCCACCCCCGAGCAGGTGTGGCGGACGATCGCCACCCCGCAGGGCCAGGCCGCCTGGTCCCCGGACCCCTACCAGTCGATGGAGGGGATGGACGTCGAGGCCACCGAGAACGAGCGCCTGGCCGTGCGCACCCCGGAGGCCGCCAACGGTGCCTTCCACGCCTTCGAGTACCTCGTGTCGGCCGACGACGACAGCACCACCACCCTCACCTTCGTCCACAGCGGCTACCTGGGCGATGATTGGGAGGCCGAGTTCGATTTCGGTGAGCTGACCGGCTACGGCTGGGACATGTATCTGCACACCCTGGCCCAGTACCTCAAGCACTTCGCCGGCCGGCCCGCCTCCTTCGTCACCGCCCAGGGACCGCCGACCTCGGCGACCCCGGACTCGTGGGCGACCCTGGAGAAGGCCCTGGGCGTGGCGGGGCCCTTCGAGCAGGGACAGCAGTTGCGCCTGACCCCGCAGGGTCTGCCCGCCCTCGAGGGCGTTGTCGACTTCGCCTACCCCGAGTTCGTCAACTTCCTCGCGCTGCGCACCACCGACGGTCTCTACCGCTTCCATGACAACTCGGTGATGGGCATGCCCCAGGCCGTAGGCCACTACATCTACGCCGACATCGATCGAGAGGCCACCGAACAGGGGTGGTCGGACTGGCTCGCACGCGTGTTCGCCTGACCTCGCCGGGTCCCGTCCATCCCCACCGCTTCACATATGGTCCAATGGCGGCCATCAGGCCAGCTGGAGTGTCACGTGATTGTGCAGCAGGCCCTGCCGCCATCCTGGCGGTCCGCATGCTGACCATGGAACTGGGTGCCCAATGCATCCAATATGCCTACGCCCATGACGCCGGTTGCTCAGGTTCTCCTCAAGCAGGGCGTCTTTCGGGCGTGCCGTTATGACACGAGTAGGCTGCGCGTCGTCTCCCGCTCTTCGGGGTTCCTGCGGCTCAACGCGCTGGCTGCGTGGCCGCTGCCCTCTGTGCACTGGATGTCATGGTTGGGGCCATGGTGGAGCAGCGCGGTGGCTGGGGAGCATGATGCGGTGGAGGGCGCGAGGCGGCCTCGTCACCAAGCTCCAGGACGTACGCCGAAGGGAAAGCCCATGGCACAGCAAGTGTTCATCAATCTGCCGGTCAGCGATGTCCAGAAGTCCCAGTCCTTCTACCAAGCCCTTGGATGGACTCCCAACCCGGACTTCACCGATGAGAACGCCGCGGCGATCGTGATCAGTGACACCATTCACGTCATGCTGCTCAGTCACGACCACTTCCGGCGGTTTACCCCCAAGGCCATCGCCGACACGACCACCACCGCCGCGGCCATTCACGCCCTGAGCGTCGAGGCTCCCGAGCTCATTGATGACCTTGTGGACAAGGCGCTGGAGGCCGGTGCGGAAGAAGGCGCGCATCAGGACTACGGCTTCATGCGGTCCAGGACGTTCAACGATCCCGACGGGCACCCGTGGGAGGTCATGTGGATGGACCCGATCGCCGCGACCGGGGACTGGGAGGCCGTCCAAGCCAAGTATCCGCAGGCCCCCGTCGAGTAGTGGCACCGGGGCTCAGGAATCTTCCGGACGAGGCGGCTGACCACCGCATCCATTGCCACGGGCGGCCCGGGCCTGTGGCCGGAACGGCGTGAGAGATCCGTTGCTCTTCGGTAAGTTCCTGCCTCGTTGCCGGGGCCGTCCTCGGCGCAGTTGCGACGTGTCCGGACGGCAACGTTGATGCGGCAGGTGTTCCCCCGTCCGGGCGGACGTGCCATCATGCGGCCATGACTGAGAACGCGAATGCTCCCGGGCCCCGGCCCTCTCTCGACGATGAGCTGCAGGTGCCCTTCTGGATCGTCTTGGCAGGGGTGGGCGCCGGGGCGTTCTGGGCTCTGGCCGGGGTGGCCGTCGGCGCCTGGGCGCGTGGTCGATCCATCGGGCCCAAGCGCTGACCGATCCGGAGCCAGCGGGTAGAGGTCCTGGATCCGCTGACATCACCCACTACGGCTGTCCCGGTTCACGAGCTGCGGCGCATGAATCGGCGAGGGCCGGCGCCGCGGCCCGCGCTCTATCCCGGAGCCGTTCTGGCCTGCGACACTGCGGTATGGCCAGAAACGCCCCGGACCCCTCCACCACCTCGTCCTCGACCGAGGTGGTGGAGGCTGAGTTGCTGGCGGTGGCCCGGAACTGGGCGGAGGCCATCGTGGCCAACGACGCGGACCGGATCGCCGCTTTCGTGACGCAGGACTGGGTGTTGGTCTCCGATGCGGGAATCTCCCCGGGCCAGGAGTTCCTCGACCTCGTCGCCTCCGGGGCGCTGACCCACTCGGCCATGGGAGTCGTCGGCCCGACTCGGGTCCGTGTCCTGGGGGCCACCGCAGTTCTCACCGCCCGAGTCACCAACACGACTCACTACCGGGGCCAGCAGTTCGAGGCCGATGAGTGGACCACGGACGTGTTCGTCCGACGCAACGGGCGCTGGGCGTGCGAGCTCACGCACTACACCGCCGCCAGGCCACATTCTTGATTCTCGTGTCGAGACCATTGGCGACCGCTGCTTTGCATATGGCCCGGCTACCGGCCATTTTCCGCGAGGGCGGTGTTGCAGTTGGGGATCCCGCGCTGCCGCCGTCGGGCCTTGCATTCACCGGGCGGATGAGACCGTGTGCTTGCGATACGTTTTCACTGCCGAGCGAACCAGTGGTTCGGGGTCGTCGTCCAGCATCGTGGCGATGTGCGTTCCCAGCTCGATATCAGCCGCGGAACCCTGCTTGATGAACCACAAGGGTGCTGTGATGGCTGACCGCCGACGTAGCGGATCGGCCGATCGGGCCAGATCTTCCAGGAGCAGACGGGGGTCACCGAGCACGCCGATCATCAGCGGCCACCCCAGGACGCGCGGCGCGGCCCGATCGACCATGTCCCACGCGGTAATCGCATCGTGCCGGCCCAGATATGTGCTGCCGTACACTGCGCGTTCCTCGTCCGAGAGTCTGCGGCGTGCGCGGAAGTCAAGAATGCAGAAAGCGGTCATGCGGGGTTCGTAGGCGGCATGTTCGAACAAGGTGTCGAGCTCGCCCGGTGCAGCATCGGCGGCCGTCTTGGCGATCTCGAACAGCGCGCCCATCCTTACGCCGAACACGGGTTCGTCCTCGCGTACTCGCTTGCGGATCTTTCCGATCTCCGCGGGATCGGCGGCATCCATCAGTGCCCGCTCGACGTCTGCGGCTGTCACGAGTGGCGCGTTCACGTCACCCATCCGACCACAGTCGACCATCACCGTGAAGTGTCGGCAGCGATGACGTCGCACAGTGGGGTAGAGGCGGTGCGGACCCGGGTGCAGGCCCTGCCCATTACATATGGCTCGCTACCGGACATCTTCCACGGGAACGTGGTTCCAGGAGAAGATCCTGTGGGAGACCCCGTTTATGCGGGTTCGCCGCGTTCTCGGTCGGTGCGTTCACGGTGTTGACATCCTGGCCAGCAGCAAGGCCGGCGCTGGCCCTCCTCCAGTTCTTCCTGGGTCCGGCGGATCCGGCGCTGTCGGGTCGGTGCCTGCTTGGCATCCTCAACCCAGCAGATGAACTCGTTACGTGCCAAGGCCGTGATGTCCTTCCAGGCGGCAAGGGCCGTGGCGTTGGCGATCAAGGCCTCGCGCAGGTCCGCTGGTAGCTTGTGCACGACCCCACCAGGCACGTGGTGGTCGTTCGCAGGGCCATGGCAACGTGGCGGGGACGAGTCCTGTGTGCTCTTCCTCGGTGGTGCAGCCGCCGCTTCTTGCGTTGTGGTCATGGGGTTCTCGCTCTCGTGTCGCTACTTCAGTGGCGTGGGGGCAGGGTCAGGTCTCGGGGAGATCGGCGAAGGTCTGCTTCATGTCGCGGTACCAGCCCAGTGATTGCTTCGGGTGCCGCCAGCGGCCTTTCATTTCTTCGCGCGCCTGCTGGTGGGTGGTGTCACCGGCTTTCACTGCGTCCTTGAGGTGGCGGTCCTGGGCGGCGATGACGTCGTCGGCGGTCTCGCCGTGGTGCTCGAGGTCGCAGGGCCCTCCCAGCTGGTGGCAGGTCATGGTCTTCATCTGCGGTTCCTTTCCGGTGCTCTTGTTCAGCGTGGTGATGTTCGACCCTTTGACGAACGGGGTGCGGGGAGTGTGACCATCGGCCTCGTCAGTCGCGTCGTTGTTGCCCGTCGCGCCGCACCACCTGCGCCAGCGCCTCGGGTTCGGCGCGGAACCTGATGTGGACGACGAGGCCGTCGACGACGGTGAAGTCGAACAGGACTTTCGCTTGGCCGCGGTGGAACCACGCGGCGGCGGGGCGGGTGCCGAAGAACACCGGAAGCGCGGCGTGGGCGCCACCGTTGAAGAACGCCGCGACCTCGTCCGGGCCGTTGATGCGTTCCGGGGTGCCGGTGCGCATCGCGGCGTCGTCGGCCGTGATGGCAACGTCGGGGGCGAGGAGGCGCACCAGGTGCTGGAAGTCGCCCTGTCGCGCGGCCGCCATGAACGCGTCGACGACTTCCCAAGCGGCCGGCCGGCCCCCGGGAGTGGACATGGCGATCTTGGAGCGGGCGCGGGATGCCAGCTTGCGCGCGGCCACCGGGGTGGTGTCCAGGACCGCGGCGATCGTGGAGAACTCGACGCTGAAGCTGTCGTGCAGGACGAAGGCGACACGCTCCTGCGGCGAGAGCTTCTCGAGCACCAGCTGCAGAGCGACCCCGACCGCATCAGCGACCACGACGGCCTCGGCCGGGTCCGGGGCGGTCTCGGCCGGTGCCAGCTCGGCGCGGGGGATGGGGATCCGTGCCCGCAGCCGGTCCAGACACAGCCGAGTGGTCACCGTGGTCAGCCAGGCGGGCAGGCTCTCGATCTCCGCCTGGTTCCGGTGCAGCCGGAGCCAGGCTTGCTGCACGACGTCCTCGGCCTCGGCACGGTCGGCCAACAGTCGGGTGGCGATGCGCAGCAGGCGTGGCCGCTCGGCCTCAAAGACTTCCGTCTCATCCACGACACTCACCTTGCATGCCTTCATCCTCGTCCCTGCCCCTGTCCCATGTTCGACGAACGAGCTGGCCCGGGTGTGACCACACACCGGTGGGTGCCCCTGGGACCGGGGGGACTGCCGCGCGATCAGGTGACGTTGATCTGGCTTGCCCGCAGGGCGGGCACAGCGGAGGTCCGAGGGTGCCGCTGTGCAGTTTCCGGTCGGTCATGGATACTGGGTGGAGGGCGGTTTGTCCTAATGAGTTTACGTAACGCGGATTAGCGGCGGACCGTGCTGCGGTAGAGGTTGGCGATCTGCGCGAAGGTCACACCGTCCTCGCGGGCCCAGTCCACACGCACGACGTCATCACGGAACTCTTGGGAATAGGGAGCGAGCCCGGCAACAGCCTGTCAAGCCGTCCCACGGGTAGGCCAGACCAGATGGCAGCCCTCCGTGCATCAGCCCTGAAGGAGTCAGTCCGTGGGTGCGATCGCCAGCCACAGTTCGGCGTGGTCTGGGTGCCCGTCCTGGTCGAAGATGGTGGCGAGGAGCTCGGGGTCTGCCAGCGGTTGATAGGGGTTGGCCGGGAACCACTCACCGTAGGCTTTCACCCACAGGTGCTGGATCTCTTCGGTGTCCATGCTCTGTGAGCTCAGTACCAGCCACCGGTGAGCGGGGACCTCCCGGGTCTCGTACTCGCTGCCCGCTTGCCGGGGGTGGTCGGTGGCCGCCGCGAACCAGAACTCGAAGGTGCTGCCGTCGGCCCGGTCCTCAGCGAAGTCCGTGCTCACGGCCAGCACGCCAGGCGGGCGCCTCGAGGAGAGAGCACTGATGTCTCTGAGCGCGTCAAGGCCCAGCTCTTCGCGGAATTGCTCCATCGCCGGGTTCGGGCCGTGGTGGACCAGCGGGATCCTGCGCCGTCGCCCGACGAGCGTGAATGCTGTTTCGTCCTGGAGTCGGTAGTCCATCGGGTGTGTCCCTTCTACTGAGAGGGAGAAACGCAGCCGAGGTTGGGACCGTAGTACCGCACCGGAGCGTCGGGCTTGGGCGGGACCTACTCCGTGCACGGCGCGGAACGCTCTGCTGAAGGCGTCGGCTGAGGCATAGCCGAAGCGCACGGCGATGTCCTGCAGCGGTTCTTCACCGGCGAGCACGGGCGAGGCGGCAATCGTCATGCGCCGGCGCCGGATGTACTCCGAGACGGGCATACCCGCCAGAACTGAGAACATCCGCCGGAAGTGGTACTGCGAGGTCAGGGTGGTCCGTGCCAGGGCGGTGATATCGATCTCACCGGTGGCCCGGTGCGCGGCCCCCTCGGCGAGCTGCTGCTCGATGTGCGCCATCGCCTTGTTCCACGGATCCATGGTCGGCCTCTCCTGCGTTTCTGGTGACAAGTCCACGCTAGGCCGCTGGCGGATGGGAAGGCCCGACGATCCGTGCCCTTCCTGGTCGGGCGCCTCCGGTCGATGCCGCGGTGCGTACCCCGTGGTGGCTCGAGTGTCGGAAACTGCTCTGGCTCCGATCGAGTGCCGAATCCACGGCACTGCAGTGAGGGTTCTTGCGCGGACATCTCGGCCAGGTGCTGGACAGCTGGCCGCTGCCGGCCGATAGATTTCGTACAGGAGCGACAGCTGACGCCCCGCTAGGTCGGGGCCGGTCCCAAAGCGGAGGAGGGCCCGTGGGCACGGTGGTCATGTACAGCTCGGTGTCGGTGGACGGCTTCATCGCGGACGAGAACGACCAGCCCGGAGCGCTGTTCGACTGGTTGCTCAGCGGTGACGTGCCGTTGGACGGGAGCGGGGCGTTGAAAGTGTCGCAGGAGTCCTACGACTACACCAGGCCGTACTGGGACCAGATCGGGGCAACCGTCGTCGGCCGCCACGTCTTCGACACCACGGACGGCTGGGACGGGAAGCCTCCGGCAGGAGTCGACCACGTGGTGGTCGTGACGCACCGGCCGGCGCCCGAGGGGTGGGACCCCGGGGCGCCGTTTCACTTCGTCGATGGCGTCGAGGCAGCCGTGGCCAAGGCGCAGGAGCTCGCGGGTGAGCGCATCGTCGAGGTCGCCGCTGGTGACGTCGGTGGCCAGGTGTTTGCCGCGGGCCTGGTCGAGGAGGTGCGCATGGACGTCGTACCCGTCGTGCTCGGGTCCGGCAAGCGCTACTTCGGATCGGTCCACGCACAGCACCTGTTGGAGGGCCCCGACGTGGTGATTCAGGGCAATCGGGTGCTTCATCTGCGTTATCGGGTGCGCCGTTGACCCATCTGAGCGGTGGTGCAAAGGAATCCACTGCGGACGGTGACACACGGTCGGGCCTCGGGACTGATGCGCGGACAGATGACGTCTGACTGTGTCTCCGCCCCCGATTTACATACGGCTGGCTACCGGACATTGCCCGCGGGAACGACGATGCAGGTGGAGTTCGACGAGGGCCCGAATCCCGGGGAGCGCACCGTGCGCCCCGGCAGCGACGTGGCCGTGGGGATCGAAGCGGGTCCCCGGCGCCGGGATGCAGCTGCCGGGGTGCTCGGCGGGGCGCCGGCTGCCGGCCTACGCCCCTGGCGGGTAGGTGCGGGCCCGGCGGAGCGAGCAGGTCAGGACTCGGGCTGGGCCTTTGCGGCGCGGTCTGTCGCACGGGCTCCGGCGGCGTCAATGCCCAGCGACGTCGCCACGGCCAGGGTCGCCATCCACCGTCGCGGATGCTTTGCTCCGAGGCGGACGAAACCGCGCTCGAGTGCGGCGTCGATCCACAGCGATGCCGCTTGGCCCAAGGCTGAGGCCACGCCCAGGATCAGTGGCACCGTCACGCGAACAGTCACGGGATGGCGCTGGGGAAACGGGCGGGCAGCCTCACCTGCGGTCTCCGGCGCAGGCATGGCCCCGGTGGCGGCTTCTGTTTGCCGGGAGGCGAGCTTGGTCAGGAAGAGCGAGCCGCCGCCGGCGAGCAGCACGCTGGGCACCACGACGTAGGCCCGGCGCACCCGGGGAGACCATCCGGACGGGGAGATGAGGATAAAGGCTCCGGTGGCCGCGGCCCCGGTCAGGGAGAGCAGGAGCTGGTTCATGGGGCCACGCTACGTCGTGCCCGGTCCGGCGGGTCGTCAGCCGGTGCGCTCGGCGGTGTGCAGGGCGCGCAGGTAGGCCCAGGAGCGGCGGACATGGAAGGCCGCCATCCCGGTCAGCACAGTCACCGGCGGGAGAGCCGTCCATAGGTCCGGACGGATCAGCGCGCTGAAGGCAATGGCCACGAGCAGGGCGGCAGATCCGACCAGCCCTTCGATGCCGACGCAGGCCGCTACCCCGACCGCGGTCCGCACCTCGGGGCAAGCGGGGAGCTCTCCGGTTCTCACAGCGGTCGTGGTAGCCGATGCCCACTGTGCCTGACCGGTGCGCTGGTCGATGTGAGGACGTGGAGGACTCGTGTAGCGCTGGACGATCGCCGACAGCCCGACGGTGGCTACCAGGATCAGCAACCACCACGACGGGCTGCCGTCACTGGAGGCGTCCAGCAACCACCATGTGGCCAGAGGGAGGCCGATCGCCATGACGGCGCCCGCCGGTAGAACACGCACGAGGACCTGATCGGCGGTCGGGACGGGCAACTCGGTCGTCGCCTGGGCGGGCTGGTCCATGCTTCGACGCCACTGCCCGGTTCGCGCGCAAATCACGACGCATATATGGGGAACGACTGAGCCAACGAGCGAGGGGAGCACTGAGGCGTTCACTGACGTCCTGACCACCTCGTTGCAGCAGAGGTTGCTGTCAGGGGCGACGTACGGCGGCCAGGTGGCACTCGGGAAAGCGGTGCAGCGGGTCAGGCCGGCTCACCGTGCGCCAGGCCTCGTCGAACCCGGCTCGGGCAAGCCACCGGCTCATCTCTTCGGGGTGCCAGCGCCAGGCTGGTGCCACCGCGTGATCGAACGGCACCGCCGGTTGCCCCGCGCCATCGAGGCTCTGAAAGGCCAGGAGCACCACGCCGCCGGCCGGCATGCGCTGCGCCCAGGAGGCGAGCACCCCACGGATCAGTCGAGGAGCAATGTGGATCAGGCTGAACCGGGCCAGCACACCCCGAAGCGGAACCAGCTGATCGGTCGACTCCGGCGAGTCATTCAAGTTCGCCTCACCACACCGGAACACCACATCGGGGTGAGACCGTCGGGCGATGCCCAGCATGGCTTCTGAGGGATCGATCCCTACGACGCGAAGACCGCGGTGGGCGAGGTCGGCGGTGACGTGCCCGGTCCCGCACCCGATGTCCACTACGGTGCCCTCGCCATGGTGCTCCAGGACCATGTCCGTGAAGGCGGCGACCGCATGCCGTTCCAAAGTCGTCTGGAACGGACCCGGGAAGGTGAGCTCGTACTGTTCGGCCAGTTCGTCGTAGCCGGGTTGAGTCTGCACGCTGGCCAGCCTCCCACACCGCGGTATCCATCGGGCGCTTCGCCTGCTCTCGGGGTCGTGGGTCGACCATCCCTGGCTTGCGCGAGAGAGCCCAGCAGGTTTCCGACAGTCGTGCAGCACATGCAATGCGAGCTGCAGCGCCTGGACCCACAGCAGGTCTGGTGCAACAGAGGTTGATGGAGTGACTCACTCGCCCCGACCGTGCACCGGTCCGGCGTTCGCTGGGGGTTCTCCGACCTCGTGGACGGTATGGCCGGCGCAAGCCGTCTTGGTAACGCTGGCCCGCTCGATGCGCGACACGGTGAACCATCGCATCGCGTTGCGCAGTCGGCACCATCCAACCAGGTACCACTGGCCGTTCGTAGAGGCGAACAGCACGGGTTCGACGTCGCGGGTGGTCGTCGTCCCATTCCCCGATGTGTAGCGGATGCGGATTACTCGCTGCTCGGCCATCGCCTCCTCCAGTGCCGACCTGATGGCGCGCGAAGAAGAGGAAAGCGCGTTCACCCAGACGCGGCCGGCCAGCTCGTCGGCTCTTGCTCGAGTTCTAGGATCGAGGACGTCCAGGATCTTCTGGATCCCGGCTGCTGCCAGATCGGCGTAGGGGGCATCGGGGGCAGCGGACACGGCCGCCATGAGCGCCACGGCCTGCGCTGGGGACAGGCTGACAGGTGGCAGGGACGCGCCGACAGCCAATCCGTAGCCACCGCCCGGACCTGGGCGCGACCATACGGGCGCGCCGCTGTTCTCGAGCGCGGCGAGGTCTCTCTTGACGGTGCGCACGGACACGCCGAACTCTCTCGCCAGCCGCTCGGCGGAGCAACCCCGTGATCCGTTACGGCGCAGCATCTCGGACAGGGCATGAAGTCGTTCTGCTCGCTTCACCGTTCAGCCCGCCGTAAATTCATGACATAAATAGTGACACACACCTGCCCGTAGCACCTCGGAAGGTGGAGTCATGACAACTACGACGAGCAGTCCGACCATCCTTCTCATCCCCGGCCACTGGTTGGGCGCTTGGGCGTGGGACGAGGTCCTTGAACACCTCGACACCGACGAATCTCGTGCAGTCGGGATGACGCTGCCCGGTCTCGACGGGGACGATCCTGACCGTGCGGCGAAGACTCTCGACGATCAAGTCGCAGCGATCCTGGACGTCGTCACTGGACTCGGGGTCTCCGACAATGAGCCCGTGACACTGGTCGCTCACAGCGGGGCCAATGCCCCCGTCAGCCTCGTCCTCGACCGACACCCTGAGCTGGTCCATCGGGTGGTGTGGGTTGACTCCGGCCCCGTGGCCACGGGACGCGCCTTCGCCCCAGACCTCCCGGAGGGGGTGGAGGAGCTTCCGCTGCCGGCCTTCGACGCCCTCGCCCACCAGGTGAGCCTCCAAGGCCTGAGCGCCGAGGCCCTCGAGCGTTTTCGCGCCCGGGCAGTCCCTGAGCCCGGTCCCGTGCTTCGCCAGCCCGTCGAGCTCACCAACGACGCCCGCCACAAGGTCCCCACCACCATGGTGTGCTGCTCCATCCCGAGCGCGCAGGTGCTGGAGCTGACCCGAGTAGGCCATCCCATGTTTGCCGACGTCGCCAACGTCGAGCACCTCGACGTCATCGACCTTCCGACGGGGCACTGGCCCATGTGGAGCCGTCCCCGCGACCTCGCCAAGGTCATTCAGTCGGAGGCTTCTCGAACCACCTGAACTGCACCTACAACCTGAAGGGGTCAGCCAAGACCGGCTGGCCCCTTTTTCCGTGTCTGAGGGAAAACATGACACACCCAAACGCTGCTCTCACGCCACATGGCGTGAACTCTGAGTCGGGGCTGGCCATGGCCAAAGCACTTTACATATGGCCGGTTAGCGGTGGGCTGTTCCGCGCTGGAGGTTCGGTAAGACACGTGCCGCGTTTGGAGATGGTGTCACCGGCTCAGGTGTGGACTGCGTGCTGGAAACGGAGCAGGTTTTCCGGGTCGTAGTCGGCCTTGGCTGCGAGGAGTCGGGTGTGGCCTTCGTCGGTCCAGGCGTGCGCCGAACCGGGTTCCCCGCCCAGAGCGCCTTGGAAGTTCACCAGTGTTCTGTCGGAGACGTGGCCGTCCAGTGCGTCCAGCAGCCCGGTGATCGCCTGCGGGACTTGCTCGGCGGCCGGGGGCACAGCAAGGCCGACCAGGTTGATCAGGTAGGCCCCCTGGCGGCCGGCCACCAGATCGGCCGGGCCCTCGGGGGCGCGGCCGAGGGCTCCGCCCAGCAGGCGAACCTCGACCAGCAACAAGGGGCAGTCGGTTCCCGGCCCGGCGTGTGCCAGCAGCGCCCCGACGGTGGCCTCTCCCATGTCTTCCAGCAGCCGCCCGGCGTCGAGGTAGGGCAGGGGGACGGGTGGGTCCATGTGAATCGCGTCCACGTCCCGGTAGCTCATGGGCCCGACCGTGTCCATCACTGGATGGGAAACAGCCCGCATCGGTGACAGGAGTCGGGCCGACTCCTCCTCATCGGCTGTGCACGTATAGCGCAGGTGGACCACGAACTGGTTGCGCAGCGGTTCGGGGACGATGTCCATCTCCGGCAGCCGCAGCAATGCGATCGAGGTGGACACCGTCTCGGGCAGGGCCGTGCACCACCGCGACCACGCGGTGAGCACCTCATGCGCGTCGGCACCGGGATAGAAGATGCCCCCTCCGTAGAGACCGTCGAGGGGGACCAGCTCGAACTCCATCGCCGTGACGATCCCGAGGTTGCCCTTGCCCCCGCGGAGCAAACCGAACAGTTCGGGCTCGTGCTCGGGGTCGACCGTGCGATGTGCTCCGTCCGGGGTGACGAGGTCGAAGGAACGGGCGCGGTCGGCGGCGAAGCCGAAGGTCCGTCCCAGGACGGGCATGCCCCCGCCAAGGGTGTACCCGACCACGCCGACGTCGGTCGTGGATCCGTTGAGGCAGACCAGACCGTGCGGCACGGCCGCCTCGAGCACGGTGCGCCACCGTACGCCGGCGCCCACGCGCGCGGTGCGGGTGTCCGGGTCCACGGTGCACTCCTGTAGTCGGGCCGTATTGATGAGCAGGCCACCTTGCATGGGCTGGTCGGCGCCGTGGCCGGTGGCCTGCACGCCGATGGGCACGTGATGGGCGGCCGCCCAGGCCACGGCGGCGGTCACATCGTCGGCGTCCACTGCTCCCACCACCACGTCCGGGCGGATCGCGGTCGCGAGGTTGTAAGCGGTGGTTTCTCGCTCGTAGCCATCGTCCTGGGCGGTGAGCACCGGCCCGGTGACCTGGTGAGCGAGCTCCGCCAGAGCGGTCGGGGAAATGTTGGGCGAGTTCATCGGGGACCCCTGCGGTAGTACGCGCCCGGCAGAAACGGGCGGGAGCATGGCTTAAGGGTGGACCGGAGCGCGCGCGGACCGCATCAGCGCCGGCGTCACATCCAGACACGAACACCCCCGGTCATCCCGGCGCCCGACCTTCACCGACTCCTAGATTTGGGTCGCGGTCAGGTTGATTGCGGCCGGCGAGCCAGCCACTCAGATCGCTCGGGACCTGGGAATGTTCCGGGCACCCGGTACCGACGGATCAGGGAACTGCCTGCGGGGGCCGTGCGTCCATCCGTTTCGTCTCCGGGCAGCCGTGCGCTCAGAAGAAGCCATTGTCGTGGGGCAGGTTCTCCGGCACGGGCTGGACGACCTCCCAGTGCTCGAGGATCCGCCCCTGGGCCACCCGCCACATGTCATAGCAGCCCGCCGAGACAGAAGGGCTGTCCCCCTCCCCGTCACCACCGGTCGCCAGCAGGGCTTCAGTGACGGTGAGGACGAAGTCGCCCTCACCGACCACCCGGTGAAGAGTGCGTCGGGCAACCCGGGCATCCGGGCCCGTGCCATGCTCCACGTAGTCCGGGTCGCCGGCCAGCTCTTCGAGAGCCTCCCGGTCGGTGTCGATGAGGCGGTTCTGCACCCATTCGGTGACTAGCATCTTGTTCGACCCGGTGTTCTCCCGTTCGGTGATCTCGGTGGGGCCATCGATCCACCGGGTTCCAGCGGCCCCGTCAGGCAAGGGAGCCAGACCCTCCCAGTGCTCGGCGATCCTATCGCCGTCTACGCGGAAGACATCCACGGCCACCGTCGGGCCCGGCCCGAACCCGTGGTACAGGCAGTGGATCGCGACCATGTCTGCGTCCTCGAGCACCCGGAGGGGCTCGAACCGGAAGTCCGGCGGCAACTGCGCGGCCATGGTCTTGAGACCTTGTGGCCCGTCGGGGGCGAGGGCGGAGTGCTGCCGGTAGTCCGGGGCCCAGTGGCGGTCGACCGCCGACAGGTCCCGGTGACCGAAGAGTTCGGCCCCGGCGGTGCGGACGATCTGCTTGCTGCTCATGGTCATCTCCCTGACACGGTGAGCCGGTAAGACCGCAGAATCGCCCCGATCAGCCCGCCCGCATGGTCGTACCCACCACGCTACCGCCGCCATGCGAACCGGGGCAGGGACCCCAACCATGTGACAGAGAAGGGCCTCAACCATGCGGTTGCGCCGCCGAGGAGCATCGACCCGTAGGTGAAAGACGTCGAATGGCGGGCACGCGAACAACGCCCCCGGCTGTGACCGATGCGCCTGCCGAATCATCAGTTGTCGTCCGACCCGGTTTGCTTCTGGGGCGCTCCGCCGGGAAATGCCAATACCGAAGCACACGACCAGCAGAGGCTCAACCGACACTCCTCCGCTTTACATTTGGCGAGCTACCGGCCACTCGCCCTGAGGGCGATGTTGCAGTGGAACTGTCCGATAAACGGTGTGTGGGTGCGCGAGGCCAGCAGCGGGCTCCCCAAGCTGGTCCCCACCGAGGGTCACCGCCTGCGCCGCGGCTCGGCTGCCCACGCCGTCTGAGGTAGGAGCAGCCCCTCCCGGCAGCCCGTGCTTCCCCGTCCGGGGAAGGCTCCGGCGTCGGTGGTGCACCAGCACTACTCGTGATGCCCGCCCGGCAAGCTATCCGATGTCGGGGCGGGCATCACCCTCTCTGCGGGCCACCCACGTCGTCAGATGCCCGACCCGGGGCAGCCACCGCAAGAGAAGCGGAGCCCACTGCGTGACCATGCACCGGCTGCCCGGCCCTACGCGGCCCGGCGTGACCGTTGACCAGAAGGGGCACCATCGTGCGAGAAACCACCGGCCGTCGAGTCCGCCACGACAGCCCACGGTGCGTCGTGGACTCCACCCGCCCCGTCGGACCGAGAGGGATCCCCGTGCAACCCGCATCCTCCGCCACGCAGCCGACCGCGGACTCCGCCCGCCTCCGGGATCCGTTCGATGCTCAGTGTCCCGCTGATCTTCCAGGACCGGTGCCTGGGGGCGATGAAGGTCTATGCCACCGTCGATGAGGCCTTCACCGGCTACGAGGAGCAGCAGCCGGATTGCTGGCCGCAGCGGCGGCCACCCTGCTGGGCTCGGCCCAGACCCACTTTGCCCCCAACGACTCAGCGCTTCACTGCAAGCCACCCTGCAGGTCCGGCAGGCGGTTGACCGGGCCACCGGGATGCTGATGGAACAACGGGCCACCGACCCCGACGACGCCCACTGTTCGTTGCTCACGAGTGCCCGCGTTCAGAGCCGCCCCATGGCCGAGGTCGCCCGCCAGATCCTGGAGTGCCACCCGGACCTGGAAGACTGAGGCCCGATAGTGGAGCATTACGGGATCGGGGCAGAATGAGCCCGCCTGCGGGGCGAGGTCATCGGCCGGGCCGGTATCGAGGGCAAGCAGCTGTGGTCCACTACTGCACCCTCGGTGGCCACGCCGGGGAGATCGAGGTCGAGGCCTACCTGCACCACTGCATGAGCCTGCCCGGGTTCCAGTGCGACCTGTTGGCGCACGCCGCCAACGAGCTGATCGACCGGCAGCCTCCGATGCGGGCCCCGTGCACCTCCGAGCTGCTCGACCGCGAGGACGGCTCCAAGGACGTGTTCGCGCGCTTCTCCGCGATCAACTCCGGCGGGTACCGCTCCCTCGAGGAGAACCAGCGCGTCGAGTTCGAGACCCAGGACGGCCCCAAGGGCCCCCAGGCCG
>NZ_JBISWJ010000022.1:0-36122 GCF_044462225.1 Kocuria kalidii
ACAAGCTCGCCCGCAAGCTCACCCAGGCCGACGAGTTCATCACCCTCCTCGAACACCACCTCCACCCCTGACCCCGCACCACCCCATCCCGCACCCGGGCCCGGACCCGGACACCACCGGCACAACAGCCACCGACCGTCCGTGCACCTCAGCTCCTCCGCGATGCGGAGCACGGCCGAACTGTCCCACTCCTTCCCCTTGATAGGTTTCAGCGGTGAACTCAGCGACCCAAGCACTCCTGGGCCTGGTGTCGGTCCTGGCGATTCTGGGGCTGCCGGGCGCCGCGCTCGTCGCCGTCCTGCGGCTGCGCGGTTTCACCGCGGTCGCCCTGACCCCGGTGCTGTCGGTGTCGGTCATCGCCGTCAGCGCCGTCGTGGGACCCCTGCTCGGCATGGCCTGGGGCTGGTGGGTGCCCGCGGTGGGGACCGTCCTCGTGGTGGTCGCACTGTTGCTGCTGACCGGCCTGTGGCGGCGCCTTCAGCTCCCCGGGAGGTCGGACGGACAAGACGGAGGAGCAGCCGGCGTCCGGGCCGGCTGGGAACCCGGGGTCCTGCCCTGGGGCCTGGCCGGGGCCGCCGTGGCCGCGGGGCTGATCTCCGTCCGGCTGCTGCTGGCCGCCCCCGGTCTGGAGCCGATCACCCAGAACTACGACACGGTGTTCCACCTCAACGCGGTGCACTACGCGCTCGAGGCCGGCAACGTCTCCTCCTGGTTCGTCGGGATGTTCAACCGGCCCGGCTCCACCGTCCCGCACCCCTACCCGGGGGCGTGGCACGGACTGGTGACCCTGCTCGTGCAGCTCTCCGGCCTCAGCATCGCCGCCGCCACCAACGTGACATGGCTGGCCGTGGCCGGTCTCGTCTGGCCGGCGAGCGCGCTGCTGCTGACACGCACCCTGGTGGGGCCGCAGCCGGTGGTGCTCGCCGCGGCGGGGGTGCTCACCAGCGCCTTCACGGCCTTCCCCTACCTCCTGCTGCAGTACGGGACCGTCTATCCCAATGCGCTCTCCTACGCGATCCTCCCCGTGGGGCTGGCGCTGGTGCTCACCCTCCTGGGCCAGGCACGGTCACCGGTCGTGTCCCGGGCCCGCGCAGGCCTGCTCCTGGTCCTGTACCTGCCGGCGCAGGGGCTCTCGCAGCCCAACGGCCTGTTCTCGATCGCGTTTCTACTCACCCCGCTGCTGGTCGTCCTGGTGCTGTCCTGGCTGCGCGCCGGCTTCGGCCGCTCGCACGCCACCGGCTGGGGACGGACGGGGCTGGTCCTGGTGTCGCTGACCGGCGCAGCCGCACTGTTGTCGGCCAGCGACACCATCCGCCGGCTGTTCAACTGGGCCCACCCCAAGAGCATGTCCTTCGACGAGGCACTGTGGCGGGCCGCGACGCACTTCCCGCTGCCCGCCGCATCACCCGCCCTGGTGCTGAGCGCGCTGGTGCTGTGGGGCCTGTACCAGCTGGCCCGCCACGACGGGCGACGGTGGATGATCGCCAGCTTCGTCCTGACCGTGCTCGTCTACGGTCTGGCGATCGGCTCCGACAACGAACTGGGCAACGCCCTCATCGCCCCCTGGTACGGCAACCCCGACCGGCTGGCCGCGCTGATGCCGCTCTTCGGGGTGCCCTGGGCGGCCGTGGGACTGGAGCGGGTGATCGCCGCGGTCCGCCGGCGACTCCGCGGCCCTCGGACGCGGCCGGCCCTGTTCGCCCCGCTCGTCGCCCTGGCGGCCGCTGCGCTGCTGGCCACGACCAGTCCCACCCTGTGGCAGACGAACACCGCGCTGGCCGAGACCTTCCGGGTTCCCGCCGCCTCGGACGACGGCAGGCGGCTCGATGCGGACGAGCTCCGGCTGCTCGAGCAGCTCGGGGAGCACGTCCCCGAGGACGCCGTGCTGGCCAACAACCCGTGGAACGGCTCACCGCTGGCCGTCGCCCTGGCCGGCCACGACGTGCTCTACCCCTACATGACCATGGAGTCGCTGGACGAGGACAGGGCGCTGCTGCGCGGTCAGCTGGACGAGATCGCCACCTCGGAGCCGGTCTGCTCCGCGGCCGAGCGCCTGGACGTGGAGTATCTGCTCGACTTCGGGGAGAGCCCCGTCGGCCAGGGCCCGCTCTACGCCGGCATCGACCGGGCCGCCGACTCGCAGGCCTTCGAGGAGGTCGCCGCGGTGGGCGAGGCGCGGCTGCTGAAGCTGGCACGATGCGCGGGCAGGACCGCCTGAGGCGCACGTGCGCCACCGGGGCGTCTCGGGTGCGGGCGGGCGGTGCCCGGCCCTCAGCCGTCCCGGCGCGGCGCGGCGCCGGCCGTGAACGAGCGCGCCCACGCCGCGTCCTTGTACTGGGCGGGGACCGCTCCGCCCAGCAGCTCCCGCGCGAGTGCGGCCGCCCCCGGTGAGCCGGCCGGCGGCAGCGGCGCCGAGGAGGCCGCCAGGACGATGTTGCCGTAGCGGCGGCCCTTGAGCATCGCCGGGTCCGCGACGGCGGCGACGTGCTCGAAGACCTCGGACAGCGCGGCGAGCTCGGCGCGGGCCCCGGCCAGATCCCGGGTGTCGCCGCAGTTGAGGACGTAGAGCCCGCCGGGGGCCAGGACGCGCTCGACGTGCCGGGCGAACCCGACCGTGGTCAGCGGCTCGGGGGTCACGGCGCCGGCGAACACGTCGCGGACCACGACGTCCCGGGTGGCGGGGCTCAGCGACTCCGTGACGGCCCGGGCCTCTCCCACCCGGATCCGCAGCAGCGGGGCCCGCGGGAGGTCGAACCACTCCCGGACCAGCTCGGCGAGCCGCGCGTCGAGCTCGACGACGACCTGCCGCGCCGTCGGACGGGTGTGCGCGAGGTAGCGGGCCAGGGAGCAGGCGCCGCCGCCGAGGTGCAGGATCCGCAGCCGGTCGGCGTCGAGGTGGGCGCCGACGTGGGCGTCCACGACCGCGGCGATCCAGCGCATGTACTCGAAGTCCAGCCGCTCGGGGTGCTCGGGGTCCACGTGGGAGGACGGCACGCCGTTGACGTGCAGCACCCAGGACCCGGGGGCGTAGGCGTCCGGCACGAGCTCGGCGGTGCCGGTGGAGATTTCGTAGCTGCCGGCCACGGGGCCGGGAGGCGCGGCGGGGGCCGTGGCGGCCCGCGAGCGGCGGGACGCCCGGCTCACGCGGTCCCCGTCCGCAGCATCCGGTGCATG
The DNA here is from genome assembly GCF_044462225.1 of Kocuria kalidii. Classification (NCBI taxonomy): domain Bacteria; kingdom Bacillati; phylum Actinomycetota; class Actinomycetes; order Micrococcales; family Micrococcaceae; genus Kocuria; species Kocuria kalidii. Next base: position 3,175 of record NZ_JBISWJ010000022.1, read on the forward strand.
TGCTGGCCGGCCCAGGGCCCGCCGGCGGGGAAGGACTCGGCCAGGGCCCGGAAGCCGTGCCTCGCGTAGAAGTGCTCGGCGCGGGCGTTGCCGTCCATGATCCACAGGTAGGCGTCCGCGGCGCCGACGGCGGCCTCCAGCAGGGCGGCTCCGAGGCCGGTGCCGTGGGCGGCGCGGAGCACGTAGAGCTGGAACAGCTGCAGCGGGACGAGCGGGGCGGGCACCCCGGCCCGCTGCTCCCACGCGGCGGGGGCCGGACCGGCCGAGACCAGCCCGAGGGCGGATCCGCCGTCGTCGGCCGCGAGGAGGGTGCGCACGTGCGGTTCGGCGAGGAGGGCGCGGTCGTAGTCCGCGGTGCGCTCCCCCGCCGTGCGCTGCCGGTCGGCGAACGCGTCGCCGTAGAGCGGGCGGTAGGTCTCGTCGAGGCAGCGCAGGTGCAGGGTGGACCAGACCGCGGCGTCGGACGGTCCGGCGGTCCGCAGGTGGACCGCGGCGGGGGCAGTGCTCAGGACTCGATGGCCTGCCGCTGGATCGCGGCCTCGAGACGCTCGACCTTGCCCTGCAGCTCACCGGTGTGACCGGGACGGATGTCGGCCTTGAGCACGAGGGAGACCCGGGGCCCGTAGTCGCCCACGGCTTCGGTGGCGCGCTTGACGACGTCCATGACCTCGTCCCACTCGCCCTCGACCGTGGTGAACATGGCGTCGGTCTGGTGCGGCAGGCCGGACTCCCGGACCACGCGGACGGCGGCGGCAACGGCGTCGTGGACGGAACCGCTCGGGTTCTCGCCACCGGACGGGGACACGGAGAAGGCAACCAGCATGCCCCCATCCTCCCACCCGGGGGGCTCCGGGTGAACCCCCGGGGACGACGACGGACGCTTCGCGACGCAGGCGACGGCGAGCGGCTCCGGGAGAGGTGGCTTCCGAGGTCGTGCGGCGGCACCTCCTGGGCCGGCGGTGGGCGCGCCGCCGTTCCGCCTGCCACCCCGGCGCACGCAGGATCCCCCGGGGGGTATAGAATGGTCCCGTCGACCGTCACCCCCAGGAGCGCCCCGTGCAACTCGATCCCCAGGACCTCACCGCCACCATCAACCGCCTCAAGCGGGCCCAGGGCCAGCTCGGCGCCGTCATCCGCATGCTCGAGGAGAGCCGCGAGTGCAAGGACGTGGTGACACAGCTCTCCGCGGTCTCCCGCGCGCTCGACAAGGCCGGCTTCTCCATCATCGCGACGGGCCTCGAGCAGTGCCTGCGCCAGGAGGACCCGAGCCTGGACAAGGCCGAGCTGGAGAAGATGTTCCTCTCCCTGGCCTGATCCCCCTGGCCCGATCCCCCTGGCCCGGCCTCCCTGGCCCCACCCCGCCGGTCCGACCGGCGCACCTCCCCGGCCGGAGGACCGGGCTCACGGCGCCGCCCCGGCCCCCGGCCCCTCCGAGGGGCGGACCCTAGACTTGGGGTGGACCACCGCGGACCGGGGTGGACCACCGCCTCGAGCCCGCCCACCGGAGGACGCCACCATGACCCAAGGCATCTACGTCAGCGCCATGACGCCGCAGTCCGGCAAGTCCCTCGTGGCCCTCGGACTGGCCGACTCGCTGTTCCGCAAGACCGACCGTCTGGGCTACTTCCGCCCCGTCCACCTCGGGGAGACCCCGGCGGAGGACCCCATGGTGCAGCTCATGCGGCGCAACTTCGACCTCCCGGACGAGCGCTGCCGCGGCGGCATCTCGCTGGCCCGCACCCGGGAGCTGCTCGCGGCCGGGGACCACGACGAGCTCGACGCGATGGCCGTGACCGTCTACGGGGAGATGGCCGGGCACTGCGACGTGATCGTGGTGGACGGCACCGACCTCCTGGCGCACAACGCGGCCACCGCCGAGTTCGACATGAACGCCCGGATGGCCAACCACCTCGGCACCTCCGTGCTGGCCGTGATCGGTGCGGACGAGTCCGAGGACCCGGCGGACGTGCTCAACGCGATCGAGGTGACCCGCGCCGAGCTGACCCAGGTGCGGTGCGACATCTTCGCCGTCATCGTCAACCGCGCCCGGCCCGACTGGGTGGAGCAGATCGAGCGCAACGCCGCCCGTGGCGTCCGGGGGCTGCCCGTGTACGTCATCGCCGAGAACCAGGCCGTCGCCGCCCCCACCGTGGCGGAGCTGCGGGACCGGCACGGGTTCGGGGACGGCCCGTCCACGGTCTCGCTGGACCGCGACGTCAAGGGCGTCAAGATCGCCGCGATGACGGTGGGCCACTACCTCGAGCAGCTCGCCGACGGCGACTTCGTCATCACGCCCGGGGACCGCTCCGACATCGTCGTCGCGTCCCTGGCCTCCGCCCTCTCCCCCGCCCTGCCCGTCCCCTCGGGGATGCTGCTGACCGGCGGCTTCGACACCGAGGGGCGGATCCGGGAGCTCACCGCCGCGGCACCGTTCCCCGTCCTGACCACCGGGCTGGACACCTACCGCGCCGCCCGGGAGGTCTCCCGGACCCGGGGCACCCTCTCCGGCGCGCACCCGCGCAAGGTCGCCGCCGCGCTCGGCGAGTGGGCCCGGCGGGTGGACGGCGAGGAGCTCGTGAGCCGGCTCGACCTGCCCCGGCCGGTCCAGCGCACGCCCCTGCGCTTCCTGCACGAACTGGTCGAGGCCGCCCGCGGCGACCGGAAGAACATCGTGCTGCCCGAGGGCGAGGACCCCCGCATCCTGCGCGCGGCCGAGATGATCCACCGCCGCAACTTCTGCGACCTCACGGTCCTCGGCGACCCCGGACGGATCGCGCAGCTGTGCCAGACGGAGGGCATCAACCTCGACTTCGCCGAGGACGGTCTGACCCTCGTGGACTTCGAGCACGACGACGCCCTGCGCGAGAAGTACGCCGGGGAGTACGTGCGGCTGCGCGCGCACAAGGGCGTGCAGCGCGAGACCGCCCTGGAGCGGATGCTCGACGGCTCCTACTTCGGCACCATGATGGTGCAGATGGGGGACGTGGACGGCATGGTCTCCGGTGCCGCGCACACCACCGCGAACACGATCCGCCCGGCCCTGGAGTTCGTGAAGACCTCGGAGGGCGTGAAGATCGTGTCCTCCGTGTTCCTCATGCTCCTCGAGGACCGCGTGCTGGTCTACGGCGACTGCGCCGTGAACCCCAACCCGGACGCGCAGCAGCTCGCGGACATCGCGCTCGCCTCTGCCCGCACGGCCCGCCGGTTCGGGGTGGAGCCCAAGGTGGCGATGCTGTCCTACTCGACCGGCGGCTCCGGCTCCGGCCAGGACGTCGACAAGGTCCGCGCGGCCACCGAGATCGTGCGCGGCGCGGACCCGGAGCTCGAGGTCGAGGGCCCCATCCAGTACGACGCCGCGGTGGACGCCTCGATCGGGGCCTCCAAGCTGCCCGGCTCGACCGTGGCCGGCCGGGCGACCGTGTTCGTCTTCCCGGACCTCAACACCGGCAACAACACCTACAAGGCCGTCCAGCAGTCGGCCGGGGCGGTGGCCGTGGGCCCGGTGCTGCAGGGACTGCGCAAGCCCGTCAACGACCTCTCCCGCGGGTGCACCGTGGACGACATCGTCAACACGGTCGCGATCACCGCGATCCAGGCCCAGGGCATGTGATCCACCGGCCCACCGCGCCCGTCCCCGCGGCGCCCGTCCCCACCGATCCCAGGGAGTCCACCATGCTCGTGCTCGTCGTCAACTGCGGCTCGTCGTCGCTCAAGTACCAGGTCCGGGAGCTCGAGGCCGACGCCGACGGCGGCACCGTGCTCACGTCCGGGGTGATCGAGAACATCGGCAGCTCGCAGGTCGAGGACCACACGCAGGCGCTCGAGCTGCTCGCCCGGCGACTCGAGGACGAGCTGGACGGGCGCACCGTCGACGCCGCGGGCCACCGCGTGGTCCACGGCGGCGAGCGGTTCTCCGCACCGGTGCTCGCGACGAACGAGATCATCCGCGACATCGAACGGCTCGTCCCCCTGGCGCCGCTGCACAACCCGGCCGCCGTGCTCGGCCTGCGCGCCGTGCAGCGGACGTGGCCGCAGCTGCCGCAGGTGTGCGTGTTCGACACCGCGTTCCACCGCACCATGCCCGAGCACGTGTGGCGCTACGCGGTCCCGGAGGGGTTCTACGAGCGCTGGGGCATCCGCCGCTACGGGTTCCACGGCACCTCCCACGACTGGGTGACCGAGCAGGCGGCACAGTTCCTCGGCGTCCCGCGCGAACGGTTCAGCTGCGTGGTGGCGCACCTGGGCAACGGGGCCTCGGTCACGGCGGTCAAGGACGGCGCCTCCTACGACACGTCGATGGGCTACACCCCCCTGGCGGGCCTGGTGATGGGCACCCGCACGGGGGACCTGGACCCGTCCGTGGTCACCGCCGTCCTGCGCCGGGACGGGCAGATGACCCCCGAACGGCTGGACGACGTGCTCAACAAGGAGTCCGGCCTGCGGGCGATCGCCGGCAGCCACGACATGCGCGCGGTCCGGGAGGCCGCCGAGCGCGGCGACGAGCGCGCCGGGCTGGCCCTGGAGATGGCGGCGTACCGCCTGGCGAAGTACGTGGGCGGCTACCACGTGGCCGTGGACGGGGCGCAGGCCCTGGTCTTCACCGCCGGGATCGGGGAGAACGACGCGGCGTTCCGGAAGCAGGTCTGCGACCGGCTCGGGGCCCTGGGGATCCGGCTCGACGACGACGCCAACGCCCCCCGCTCGCGGGAGATCCGCCGGATCTCGGCCCCGGACTCGGCGATCGAGGTGCTCGTGGTGCCCACCGACGAGGAGCAGGCGATCGCCGCGGCCACCGCGGCCCTCGTCGCGGGCGGGCGGCCCGGCGCCTGAGCCGCCCGCCCGGTCCGCCGCGCAGGGGACTTCCGCCCCGGGTGTTCGCGAAAGCGACTCCGGCGGATAGGTTCGGTGCTGGGCCCCGCACGGGACCTCTTCCCTGCGTCAGGAGGCACCGACGATGTCCCAGCAGCCCTACGCCCCACGTCCGCAGGACCCGCGGCCCCGCGGCGGCACCCCGCCGTCCGGAGCTCCTCCGTACCCGCGGCACCGCCCGCCCCGGCCGCCGGCCACCTCCGATCTGCGGCTGCTGCTCCGGCTCACCGTGGCGTCCTTCGTGCTCGCGGTCCTCGGCGGCGCGGTGGGCCTCCTGGCGGCGCCCGGTCAACTGACGGGCGTGCCCGTGGGGCCGGCGTTCGACACGTTCGTCCTCGTCGGCTCGCTCGTCCTCGGCTTCGGCGTCACTGCCGGGCTCTACGCCCTGGTGTACTTCCCCCTGCGCGAGCAGCGGCAGTGGGCGTGGATCCTCGGGATCGCCCTCGCGTCCATGGCGCTCCTGAGCACCCTGGCCAACGCCGCGCTGCTGCTGGTGGGTCCCGCCGGCGCCTCGCCGGGCCTCGTGACGGGCGCGCTCAAGGCCGTGGTGGACGTGGCCTGGCTCGTCGTGGCCGTCCGTCCGGGGGTCCGGGCGGCGCTGCGCTGACCGCACGACCGGCGACGACGCCGTGGCGGGCCCGACGACGACGCCGTGGCGGGCCCGGCGCCGCCACCCCTGCCCGGCACCCGGCCCTCGGCCCGCGCCGCTCCCTGCCCGGCACCCGGCCCTCGGCCGCCGATGCCCCGCGAGCCGCGGACCGCGCCCGAGGTCGGCCCGCGGACCACGCCCGCGTCCCGGCCTTGACGCGACACCGCGTGGCGTGTCTGCTGAGAACCGGGCGGCCGGCACGTCCGGTGCCGACCGACGAGCACCACCGGCCGGTCCCCGGGAACGCACCTCCCCTCCCGCCGACCGAAGGAGCACCATGACCAGGATCGCCGTCATCGCCGGAAGCACCCGTCCCAACCGACTGGCCCGCACCGTCGCCGACTGGGTGCACGAGAACACCGGGAACCGCACCGACGCGCAGTTCGACCTCGTCGACATCGCCGACCAGGGCCTCCCCCTGCTCGACGAGCCCATGCCCCCGGCCATGGGCCAGTACTCGAAGGAGCACACCAGGGCCTGGGCGGAGAAGATCGCCTCCTACGACGGGTACGTCTTCGTCACCCCCGAGTACAACCACTCCGTTCCCGCCGCTCTGAAGAACGCCGTGGACTACCTCTACGCGGAGTGGAACAACAAGTCCGTCGGCTTCGTCAGCTACGGCAGCGCCGGCGGCACCCGGGCGGTGGAGGCCTGGCGGCTCGTCGCGGCCGAGCTGCAGATGGCCGACGTCCGGGCGCAGGTGTTCCTGCCCTTCGGCTCCGACTTCGGCGAGGACTTCGCCTTCGCCCCCACCGAGGACGCCACCGGCGCCCTGCAGACCGTCTTCGACCAGGTGGTCGCCTGGGCCGAGGCCCTCAAGCCCCTGCGCGGCTGACGCGCGCCGCCCCGCCGGGTCCCGCTCCCGATTCACGACAGGTTGTGCGCCAGGCGCTCCATGACGGTGCGCAGCCGTTCGGCGTCGTCGCCCTCCAGGGCACCGAGGAACAGGCTCTCGACGTCGCGGGCGTGGGCGGGCCGGAGGCGGCGGAAGACGCGCAGGCCCTCCTCGGTGAGCTCGGCCTCGAGACCGCGCGCGTCCTCCGGGCAGCGCCGGCGCCGCACCCAGCCGCGCCTCTCGAGCACGCCGATCTGGTAGCTGAGCCGGCTCGGGGAGAAGACCAGCCGCTGGGCCAGCTCCCCCATCCGCAGCCGGTGGCCGGCCGCGCCATTCAGCAGCAGGAGCACCTGGTAGTCCATGAGCGAGCAGCCGTGCTCCTTGAGCCGGGCCTCGATCTCGTTGGTCAGCCGGGCGGTGGTCTCGAAGAACAGCTGCCACACGTCCCACGGGCGGGCGGCGGCCTCCGGGCCGGTCACGGGCCGACCCGGGCGAGCAGGTCGGCGAAGTCCGGGACCTCCGCGAACCCGCCGCCCCGCTCGGCGCGAGCGCCACCGGCCGGGACGCCGCCGGCCGTCCGGGTGCTCCGCACCGTGCCCGGTGCGAGCAGACCCGCCAGCTGCGCTCCGGCCCGCCGGATGCGCGGCTCGAGCGTCTCCCCGGCCCAGTCCTCGGTGGCCGCGTAGACCCCCAGGGGCAGCACGAGGGCCTTGAGGTGGGTGAACAGGGGGCGCATGGCGGTGTCCAGCATCAGGGAGTGCCGGGCGGTGCCCCCGGTGGCGGCCACCAGCACGGGCAGGTCGGCCAGCGCCCCGTCCTCGACGAGGTCGAAGAAGGACTTGAACAGTCCCGAGTAGGAGGCCTTGAACGTCGGCGTCGCCGCGATCAGGGCGTCCGCCCCGGTGACGGTCTCCAGTGCCGCCCGCAGCCCGGGTGCGGGGAAGCCGGTGAGCAGGTGGTCGGTGACGGCGTGGGCCAGCGGGCGCAGGTCCACGCGCTCGATCCGCACCGGCACCCCGTCCAGGCCGTCGCGGGTCGCCTCGGCCAGCCGGTCGGCCAGCAGACGGGTCGAGGACGCGTCGGACATCCCGGCGGACACCACGGCCACCGTGAGCGGGCGCCCGCCGGGGTCCGGGGTGGTCGGGGTCGCCGTCGTCGGGGTCGTGGTCGCCGTCGTCGTCGGGATGGTCCTGGTCGCCGCGGAGGGGCTGCGCGTGCTCATCGGAGGGCCCCCTCCGTGGCCTGGGCGGCGCGGGCCCGCCCGGCGGGCGAGTCGTCGGCGCCGCCGGGCACCGGGTCCTGGCCCGCGCGGTGGCGGGCCACCAGCGAGGCGTGGGTCGGGGCCTCCGGCACGTGGGCGGGCTTGAGCGCGGCGAACTCCCGGCGCAGCACCGGCACGACCTCCTCACCCAGCAGGTCGAGCTGCTCCAGGACGGTCTTCAGCGGCAGGCCCGCGTGGTCCATCAGGAACAGCTGGCGCTGGTAGTCGCCGGCGTAGTCGCGGAACGCAAGGGTCTTCTCGATGACCTGCTGCGGCGATCCCACGGTCAGGGGCGTCCGCTCCGTGAAGTCCTCCAGCGAGGGGCCGTGGCCGTAGACCGGGGCGTTGTCGAAGTAGGGGCGGAACTCGCGCACGGCGTCCTGGGAGTTCCGGCGCATGAACACCTGCCCGCCCAGGCCCACGATCGCCTGGTCCGCGGAGCCGTGGCCGTAGTGCTCGTAGCGCTGCCGGTAGAACTCCACCATCCGTCGGGTGTGCTCGGCGGGCCAGAAGATGTTGTTGTGGAAGAACCCGTCGCCGTAGTAGGCGGCCTGCTCCGGGATCTCGGGGGAGCGGATCGACCCGTGCCACACGAACGGGGCCACGTCGTCGAGCGGGCGCGGGGTCGAGGTGAACCCCTGGAGGGCCGTGCGGAACCTGCCCTGCCAGTCCACCACGTCCTCCCGCCAGAGCCGGTGGAGCAGGCGGTAGTTCTCGATCGCCAGGGGGATGCCCTGACGGATGTCCTTGCCGAACCACGGATACACCGGACCGGTGTTCCCGCGTCCCATGACGAGGTCCACCCGACCGCCGGAGAGGTGCTGGAGGTAGGCGTAGTCCTCGGCGATGCGCACCGGGTCCGTGGTGGTGATCAGCGTGGTGGCCGTGGACAGGACCAGCTTCTCCGTGACACCGGCCAGGTAGGACAGCAGCGTGGGCGGATTGCCGGGGGCCACGAACGGCGGGTTGTGGTGCTGGCCCACGGCGAAGACGTCCAGGCCGATCTCCTCCGCCTTCCGCGCGATCGCGACGGTCGACCGGATCCGCTCGTGCTCGGTGGGGGTGCGTCCCGTGGTGGGGTCCTCGGTGACGTCCCCGATGGTGAAGATGCCGAACTGCATGTCGTCCTCCTGCTCCGCGGCCGCGCCCGGAAGGACGGGCCGCACAGTTTTTTCAAATTTGAACCATCACGTGCAACAGCGGTCCCGCCGGGATTGTTCCCTCCGGCCCCTAGGCTGGAGGCATGCCTCTTCCCCACTTCCGGCCGACCGGGAACGGGACCGTCGACCCGGGTGCGGTCGTCGCCGGCGAGCACTACCGCATCAGCGTGCTGAGTCCGGGGCTGCTCCGCCTGGAGTACAGCCCCTCCGGCCGCTTCGAGGACCGCCCGTCCGCGTTCGCCGTCGACCGCCGGTTCCCGGTGCCGGAGTTCCGGGTCCGGCGCACGCCGGCCGGGATCGAGCTGCTCACCGAGCGGATCCACCTCAGCTACGACGAGCAGGCCTTCGGCCCGACGGGCCTGTCCGCCCAGATCCGCGGCGGGGTGACCAACTACCACAGCGTGTGGCGCTACGGCACCCCGGCGCCCACCCTGGGTGGGACCGCGCGCACCCTGGACGAGGCGGACGGGCCCATCCCCCTCGAGCCGGGCATCACCTCCCGCGAGGGCTTCGGGGTGATCGACGACTCCGCCTCGGTGCTGCTCACGGAGGACGGCTGGTACGCGCCGCGCACCGCCGAGGAGGACGCCGTGGACCTCTACTTCTTCGGCTGGGGTCTCGACCACCAGCAGGCGCTGCGGGACCTCTACGCCCTCTCGGGCCCGCAGCCCGTCCTGCCCCGCTGGGCGCTCGGCAACTGGTGGAGCCGCTACCACGCCTACGACGAGGACGAGTACCGGCGCCTGGCCGCCCGGTTCGACCGGCACCGGCTGCCGTTCTCCGTGCTGGTGGTGGACATGGACTGGCACCTCACGGACGAGCACGTGGAGCGCCGGCACGGCTCGGGCTGGACGGGCTACACCTGGAACCGCGACCTCTTCCCGGACCCGCGGCGCTTCCTCGGGTGGGCCCACGAGCGCGGCTACCGGGTCACGCTCAACCTGCACCCGGCCGACGGGGTGCGCTCGTTCGAGGACGCGCACCCCGCGATGCTCGCGGCCCTGGGGCGGGCCCCGGACACGGAGGAGCCCGTGGCCTTCGACGTCACCGACCGGGACTTCGTCGCCGCGTACTTCGAGGTCCTGCACCGCGGGCTGGAGGCGGACGGGGTGGACTTCTGGTGGGTCGACTGGCAGTCGGGGCCGCACTCCCGGCTGCCCGGCGTGGACCCCCTGTGGGTGCTCAACCACTACCACTTCCTGGACGCGGGCGCGGACGGGTCCCGCCCGCTGACGCTCTCCCGCTACGCCGGGCCGGGCAGCCACCGCTATCCCGTGGGGTTCTCGGGCGACACCGTCATCTCCTGGGCCTCGCTGGCGTTCCAGCCGTACTTCACGGCGACGGCGGCGAACGTGGGCTTCGGCTGGTGGAGCCACGACATCGGCGGGCACGTCCTCGGCGCCCGCGACGACGAGCTGGCCACCCGCTGGCTGCAGTTCGGGGTGTTCTCGCCGATCCTGCGCCTGCACTCGGGCGACAACGACTTCATCGCCAAGGAGCCCTGGCGCTACCGCTCCCCGTACGCGGAGGCCATGGAGCGCGGCCTGCGCCTGCGGCACCGTCTGGTCCCCTACCTGCACACCGCGAACCGGGCCGCCGCGGTCGAGGGCGTGCCCGTGGTCCGGCCGCTCTACCACGAGCACCCGGAGGCGGAGCAGGCCTACCGGTACCCCCACCAGTACCTGTTCGGGGCCGAGCTGATGGTCGCCCCGGTCACGACCCCCGCGGACCCCGTGGTGACCCGCGCGGCGGTGCCGGTGTGGCTGCCGGAGGGGACCTGGACGGACCTGTTCACGGGCAGCGTCTACGACGGCGGCCGGGAGCTCGTGCTCCACCGCGGCCTCGACGACGTGCCCGTCCTGGCCCGCGCGGGTGCGATCGTGCCCCTCGCCGGGTCCGGCGACGACGCCGCGCCGGGCACCGGCAATCCCGCCGAGCTGGAGGTCCTCGTGGTGGCCGGCGCCTCGCACACGTTCGTGCTGGACGAGGACGACGACAGCGGCGACGGCCTCGACCCGGCCCGCTGGGCGCGGACCCCGCTGGCCCTCGACGCGACGGCGGGCGAGTTCACGGCCGGCCCCGCGGAGGGCAACCTGGACTGCCTGCCGGCGGCGCGCACCTGGACCCTGACCTTCGTCGGCGTCGCGGAGCTGTCCGGGCTGGCCCTGACGGTGGACGGGGAGGCCGTGCCGGCCCGGGCCGCCCGGCAGGAGGACGACGGGCGCGGGCACCGCACCTCCGTCACCGTGGAGGGCGTCGCACCCGGCGCGCGGATCGCGGTCCGGTCACCGGGGCTGGTCACCGTGGCCGTCCCGGATCCTGTCGAGCGCGTCTTCGACCTGCTCAACGACGCCCAGATCAGCTACGACACCAAGGAGCGGGTGCACGAGGCGGTCCGGCAGGACCCCGTGGGGGCGCTGGGGCAGGCGTCCGCCCTGGGGGTCGAGGGACCGCTGCTCAGCGCCCTCACGGAGCTGGTGCTGGCCGCCCGGGGACGGACCTGACACCTCCCCGCCGGAGCGTCCCGGGCATTCCCCGGCCCTGCGCGGGGCGCCGCACGAGAAGGGTGCCGCACGGGGGTCAGCGCGGAGGCGCGCCGCCCTCGTCCGGGCCGAGCTCCACGACGAGGATCGGCAGCGGCAGCCGTTCGGCGGTGAAGGACACCACCCTCGCGTGCGGGATGCCCCGCTCGCGGACGAAGCGGCAGGCGACCAGCCCGTGGTCCCGGTGCTGGCCGATCATGAGGAGCCAGTGCGTGCCCGCGGCGTCCAGCGCGTGCGCCTGGCGGTCCAGGTCCTTCCCCGCCGGGTCCCGCTCGGTGCTGTGCTGGACGAAGCGGGCCGCGTACGCCCGCATGTCCGCCTCGGTGCGCAGCAGCCCCGCGGCGACCCGCCGGACGTCCTGGTCCCGCAGCTCGGGGGCGATCTGCTGCTCGTGGACCGCCGGAGCCCTCCGGCCGGTCCCGTCGTCGGCGACGGGACCGGTGTGGACGGTGCGCTCGATCCGGCGCAGCCGCGCATCGTCCTTGTGCAGCTCCCGGTAGTCGCTGATCAGCGCGTCGATCTCGGCGTCCAGGCCGCTGCGCTCGGGCTCACGGCCGTCGTCGCCGTCGCGCGCCGGTCGTGACGGGGACATGCGTGCCTCCTGGACGCCGGACGCAGACAGTCCGACGAGGACCGGGGACCGCAAGGCCTGCACCCCAGGGCGTGCTCCATGGTAGGTCCTGTGCACGGCGCGGGGCGACACAGGGATGGTCAACGCCGCGGGTCTGGCTTACGGTGGGACGAGGTCGAATACACGGCCTTCCCCGTGACGGCCGCACCCCGAGGAATCCCGGACCGCCGTCCCAGCGCCCTGGTCCCGCGCACCCCCGCTGTCAGCCCGCACCGGATCGCTCCGCCCGTGCCTGCGCCGAACAGGTGGGCAGAACGGACGACGTCCCTCCCATCCCGGCCCCGGCCACCGGCCCGTGCTCCCGGCCCTGGCTGCCAGTCCGTTTTCCCGGGCCGTCACCTGCCCAGCAGGTGCGGTCTCCTTCCCGCAGAGGACATGGCCATGAGCGCACCCACCGCCGTCACCCAGCACGGCACCGATCCGTCCCGCGACCCGGCACCCCGCGTCGAGCCCTGCTCCTGCCTGGGCCCGGCCGAGGCGTTCCCCGCCGCCCTCGGGGCACTGAGCATGGACGAGCTGCAGGTGCTGCACTCGCGGATCTGCCGCCAGCTGGACCGCGAGTACCTCGAGGCACCCGACGGCCCGCACCCCTGCACCGCCGACCGGCTCCAGGAGGTCCTGGACGAGCTCGACGTCCGCGACGCGACCTGAGCCCCGGCGGAGGACGGCAGGAGCGTCGGGCCGTGCCGGCGACACGCTCCTGCGCGGGCAGCACCGACGGCCCGGCCGTGCACCGCCGGCGCCGGCTGCGCGACCGGGGTGGCCGCCGGCGGGCCCCGGCGTGCTCGACGGTTCCGGCGGGGCCCCTCCGGCCGGCTCAGCCGGTGTTGCGCAGGCCGGCGGCCACCCCGTTGATGGTGATCAGCAGGGCCCGCTGCAGTCCCTCGTCGACCTCCTGGTCCGCGGCGTCCGCCTCCCGGATCCGGCGCAGCAGCTCGACCTGCAGGTAGGAGATGGGATCCAGGTACTGGTCCCGCACCTCGAGCGTCTGCTTCAGGGTGGGGTTGCCGTCCAGCAGCTCCGCCTGCCCGGTGAGCCGGGCGAGCTCGTCGAGGGTGAGCTCGTACTCGCGGCGGATCACCTCGAACACGTGCTGGAGCCGCTCGGGCACGAGCGCCCGGACGTAGTGGGCGGCGATCTCCAGGTCGGTCTTCGCCACGGTCATCTCCACGTTGGAGATCACGGAGCGGAAGAAGTGCCAGCGCTCCAGCATGGCGCGCAGATCGTCCTCCCGTCCCGCCTCGCGGGCGGCGCGCAGGCCCGACCCCACGCCGAACCAGCCCGGCACGATCTGGCGGGACTGCGTCCAGCCGAAGACCCAGGGGATGGCCCGCAGCCCGGACAGGCCCTTGTCCGACGACGGCCGCTTGGCCGGACGGGAGCCGATGTTCAGCGCCCCCAGCTGCTCCACCGGGGTGGCGGACAGGAAGTACTCCGGCAGGTCGGGGTCCTCGACCAGGTCCTGGTAGGCGGCGAAGGCGGCGTCGCTGACCACGTCCATGACCTCGCCCCAGCGGTCCAGCTCCTCCTCGGTGGAGCGCGGGTCCTGGTGCAGGGCGGTGGCGCGCAGCACGGCGGCGAGGGACAGCTCCAGGTTCTCGCGGGCCAGCGCGGGGAGGGAGAACTTGTCGCTGATCACCTCGCCCTGCTCGGTGAACTTGATCTCACCGGCCAGGACGCCGCTGGGCTGGGCCAGGATCGCGTCGTGGGTGGGCCCGCCGCCGCGGCCCACGGACCCGCCGCGGCCGTGGAAGAGCCGCAGCCGCACCCCGTGCCGGGCGGCGACGTCGCGCAGCCGTCGCTCCGTCCGGTGGATCTCCCAGCGGCTGGTCATCACCCCGGACTCCTTGTTGGAGTCGGAGTAGCCGAGCATGACCTCCTGGACGTCCCCGCGCGCGGCCACGACCCGCCGGTAGGCCGGGTCGGAGAGCAGCTCGTCGATGACCTCCGCGGAGCGGCGCAGCTCCTGCACGGTCTCCAGCAGCGGGGCGAAGCCGAGGGTCGCACGGTCCTGCTCGCCGGTGAGGTCCACCAGCCCGGCCTCGCGGGCCAGGATCACGGGGGCGAGGATGTCGTCCGCGGCGCGGGTCATGGACACGATGTAGGTCTCGACGACCTCCGCGCCGTAGGTCTCCTGGGCCCGGGCGATCTCCCGGAACACGGCGAAGGTCCGGTCCGCGTCGCCGTCCAGGTGCACGGCACCCGTGGACAGCCCCGGCGGGGCGAGGGGCCGGCGGCCGGCCAGCTCCCCGGAGAGCACCCCGGCCCGGGTGGCGCGGTCCATGTCGGCGTAGGGCTGCCCGAGCTCGCCGAGCCGGTCGAGCAGCTGTCCCACGGCCTCGTGGTGGGCGTCGGCGTGCTCGCGGACGTCCAGGGTGGCGAGGCCCAGGCCGAAGCCCGCGATGGTGCGGGTCGCCGCGGCCAGGGAGCCGTCGGCGGCGAGCGCGCCGGCGTTGTGGCGCAGCGAGCGGGCCACCACGTCGAGGTCGGCCACGAGCTCGGCGGTGGTCAGGTAGTCCCGTCCCGGCTCGTGGTCGGTCTCCTCCCCGAACCGGCGGCGGGTGTTGATCAGCTTGGCCTTGATGCAGGTGAGCTTGAGCCGGTAGGGCTCCTGGGCGTTGAGCTCCAGCACCCGCGGATCGAGGCCGGGCAGGTGGGCCACGTCCTCCTCGACGGACGCGCGCAGCTCCGGGTCGACCTCGACGATCGCGGTGGACGGGGACAGCCGGGAGACCAGCACGTCCAGGAAGCTCAGGGCGATGTCGACGGCCGCCTGTCCCTGCAGCTGCAGGACCCGGCGGGTCATCTCCGGGGTGACGTTGGGGTTCCCGTCCCGGTCGCCGCCGATCCAGGACCCGAAGCGCAGCGGCGGAGGGCCGGCCGGCAGGTGCACGTCGTGCTGCGAGAGCTGGTCCTCGAGGTCCGCGAGCAGCACGGGCATCGTCTCGGTGAGGACCTCCCGCAGGTAGTACAGAGCGTTGCGGGCCTCGTCGATCGGGGTGGGGCGGTTCTGGCGCAGCTCGTCGGTCTGCCAGAGGAGCTCGATCAGCTCGGCGAGACGGCGGTCCTGGTGGCGGCGCGCGGCGGAGTCCTCGGGCGTCTCTCGGGCCAGGACGTCGGAGAGGTGCCGGATCTTGGTCAGCACGGAGCGGCGGGACGCCTCGGTGGGGTGCGCGGTGAACACCGGCCGGACGTCGAGGCTGCCCACCGCCTCCCGCAGGGCGTCGGGACCGGCCTCGGCCACGACGTCGGTCACGGCCGCGGCGAGCCAGCCCTCGTCCTCGGGGCGGCGGCCGAGCACGCGCACGCGGTGGACCTGCTCCGCCGCGTTGGCCAGGTGGAAGTAGTGGGCGAAGGCCCGCACCAGGTCCGTCGCCCGGTCGAGGGGCAGGGAGCCGAGCAGCTCGCGGACCTCGGCCGCGGCGTCGTCGTCCCCCGAGGCCTTGGCGTCCTTGGTGAGCCCGCGGACCCGCTCGACCAGCTCCAGCAGCTCCTGGCCGCGCTGGCGGGCGAGGGTCTCCCCCAGCAGGGTGGTGAGGCGGCGGACGTCCGCACGGAGCGGCGCGTCGATCACCCCCGCGGGGTGGCGGTCGAGGGCGTCGGGGCGGTCGTGCTGCGTCGTCATGTCTCGGCTGCTCCTGGCTGGTCGGTCGGGGCGGATGCGCGCACGACCGACGAGCGGTCGCGCCGTCGGTGCCTACCGAGCCAGCCTACCCCGGGTGACGCGCGTCGCACGGGGCCGTCCGCCCGGACAGCTCCCCGGGAACCCGTGCCGGGCGGAGCCGGGGACGGTAGGTTCGGCGGTGAGCACACCTCGCACGCCCCAGGAGGCACCGGCCATGAGCCAGACCCCGCACGGTCCCGCCGGTCCCGCCGGTCCCGGCGGCCCGTACCGGCCGGGCGGCGGGCGGCCCCCGGCGGGCCCCGGCGGGCCGGGTCCCGGGACGGGCCCGCCCCGGCCCCCGATGACCGGGCAGCTGCGGCTGCTGCTCCGGCTGACACTGCTCTCGCTCGCGGTCAGCGTGGCGGACACCGCCGTGCAGGCGGTCGCGGGGCCCAGCACGCTGCCCGGGCTGGAGCACGTGGTCCGGATCCCGGGCATCCCCGGGGGCGGTCTGGCCGCGGCCGTGATGCTGCTCGGCGTGGTGCTGACGGCGGCGCTCTACGCGCTCGTCTGGTTCCCGCTGCGCGAGCAGATGCAGTGGGGCTGGGTCCT
The DNA here is from genome assembly GCF_044462225.1 of Kocuria kalidii. Classification (NCBI taxonomy): domain Bacteria; kingdom Bacillati; phylum Actinomycetota; class Actinomycetes; order Micrococcales; family Micrococcaceae; genus Kocuria; species Kocuria kalidii. The sequence continues at coordinate 19,339 of NZ_JBISWJ010000022.1, forward strand.
CGGCCTCGTCTTCTGCTCACTGGCCGTGCTGGGCGACGTGTTCGACCTGGCCGTGTTCCTGCTGGGCGGGCACCTGCTGCCCGGGCTGAGCACCACCGTCCTGGTGGCGGTCAACGTCGTGTGGCTCGTCGTGGCCGGCCGGCCGGGGGTGCGCGCCGCCCTGCGCTGAACGGGGCGCGGCCGCGCCGTCCGCGCGACCCGGGACGCGGCTACGGCGCGGCGGTGAGCGGCGGGGCGGCCGACCACGGGAAGACGATCCAGTCGTCGGTGGCCTTCCACATGAAGTCGGGGCGGACCACGGAGCGGGGCTTGCCGTAGATGACGGCGGAGCGGGCCTCGGCGCCCAGCCCGCGCAGCAGCTCGAGCACGAGGGCCAGGGTCCGGCCGGAGTCGGCCACGTCGTCGACGACGAGCAGCCTGCGCCCCGCGATGGACTCGGTGTCCAGCATCGGGGCGAGCAGCACGGGGTCCGGGAGGGTCTGGTGCACGTCGGTGTAGAACTCCACGTTGATCGCGTCGGAGAGCTTGACGCCCATCGCGTAGGACAGGGCGCCCGCCGGGAGCAGGCCGCCGCGGGCCACGGCGATGATGATGTCCGGCAGGAAGCCGCTGTCCACGACGCTCCGGGCCAGCTCCTGGGTCGCCTCGCCGAAGCGCTCCCAGGTCAGGATCTCCTTGCCCTCGAGCTCGAGGGCCTCCGCGTGATAGGCCATGGGCCTCAGGCTACCGGAGCGCGGACGGGTGGAGTTCCCCGCTGCTCGGGTAGTAAGTTCACTGATCGGACGAGTGTTTCCGGGAGCTCCCTCGGGATCTCCCCCCACCGGAGAGGACGCCATGACGCAGCACCCGGCGCAGGGGCGCACCGCCCTGCTCGTCGTCGACATGCAGAACTCGTACTTCGAGTTCGCCGAGCTCGAGGAGCAGCGGGACGCCGTGACGGAGAAGGTCAACGAGCTGATCCGGGCGGCGCGCGACGGCGGCGGCCCGATCCTGCTGATCCGCACCCAGCACGAGCGGGACCGCTCCACGTGGACCGTCAACATGCACGACGACGACCAGGGCTTCGCCTTTCCCGGCACGGAGCAGTCGCAGTACGTCGCCGGCCTCGACACCGAGGGCGGCACGGGAATGGTGAAGACCCGGGACAGCGCGTTCTTCGACACGGACCTCGCGGCCCGGCTGCGCAACCTCCGCGTGGAGCACCTCGTGATCTGCGGGATCTCGACGCACACCTGCGTGGCCCAGACCGCGATGGACGCCTTCGCGCACGACTTCCGGGTCGCCGTGGCGCGGGACGCGGTCGCCTCCGAGAACTCGGAGCTGTCCCGGGCGCTGCTCTCCTTCCTCGGGGACGCGAAGCGCCAGGACGTCCTGACGCAGGAGGACGCCGTGGCCCGGCTGCGGGGCTGAGCGCCAGGACGTAGCCACCGGCCGGATGTGACGTCCTGCGTCGCGGCACCGGACGCACCCCCACCGGCCGCGACTCCGACGCCGATCGCACGTGCACCAGGGTTTTTCCAAGAGGCGATCCACATATTGGCGATGTCATCACCATCGCTCTATGAGGAGTCACCATGAGCATGTCAGCCGGTCCCCGGGAACTGCTGCGGGACCCACCACGACGACCTCGCTTCCGGCGGGGTCTGGCAGCGTCCGTCGCCCTGGTGCTGGGCGCCACGGGCGTCAGCGCGGCGGTCGCCGCCACCAAGGTCACCGAGAAGAATCCGGGCCAGTTGACGGCCGTCGGCCCGGTGAACAGCAAGTACGGTTTCCCGGCCTGGTACGAGGACGCGACCGGAACACGCCTGGAGCTGTGCGACGACGGCAGGAATCCGCTGTGCGGCCTGGCTCCGGAGGAGGGCTTCGACCCGGAGCAGCCGCTGGCGCTGCCGGGCAACTTCCCCCACGAGATCTTCTACATGCTGGCCGGCTCCGAGCTGGACCTCCCCGGCGGCGGAAGCGCGGTTCTCACGCTCGGGCTGGAAGCCGCCTTCGCCAACGAAGTGGTGCCGGGGGATCAGATGGTGTTCGCCCGGCAGCGCCTCGTGGTCAAGGACGGGCCGGCCAACAGCACGCTCTCCTTCCCGCACCCCTACGGAACCATCGAGGTCGACACCGACGCCGAGGGCAACGCCAAGCTCGTGGAGGACATCTCTCCCGCCGTCGGCAACTTCGAGACACCGCTGGGCAGCAATCTGGGCCCGTTCCTGAAGTGGGACACCGGTGCCCCCGAGGGCTACCTCGGCAACCCGGATGTGCCGCACACGATCGTGGGAGGTCTTCGGACCACGTTCTCGGTCTCCGGCACGAACGCGCAGACCGGTGAGGCCGTCTCCGCGACGACCGACCTGTTCACGGTCCAAGGCAAGATCGCCACGAACACGGGGGTGACGGCCCAGGAGGCCGTCGTCAGCTCGGACACCACCGGCACCTACCTCGACGTCTTCGCGACCAGCCGCGGTGACAGTCTCGAGGTGGCGGGGCAGAACATCCCGACCACTCCCATGGAGAAGGCTCCGGGGACCTCCGAGCTCGCCTATGCCCGCATCAAGGTCGACGGGGCCGCACCGAGCGAGGTGACCGTCACGAACCTCACCGACGACCCGCGGAGCACCAGCACGGTGAGCGTGAGCGATGTCTCCATCCCCACCTCCGCCACGTACGACGGCACGAAGCTGACCGTCGTGGCGAGGACGACGTCGGCGACCGCCGAGGTCGACGGCTTCGGGGACATGGTGGCCGGGGCCGACGGCACCCATCAGGGGTCCTTCGACACCGTTGCTCCTCCGGTCAGCGTCACCGTCTCGACCGGTACGAGCAAGGCCACCGTCCCGGTCGTCGTCACCGGCGGCGAGGCGTCGCCGGCCGCGGTTCCCGCGCCCCCGGAAGGGGAGAACCCCGGTCCTGTCACCGAGACCGATGGCGGCACGGGCACCGACCCCGGCGTCCCGGCGGACGGAGACACCGTCGACCCGACCGCTGCCATCGCCGAGCCGACGGCCTCGGTGGCCCGCGGCATCGCCACCGAGCTGGACGGCAGCGGCTCGGCGGACAACGCCGGCGCCGTCAGCTACGAGTGGTCCCAGGTCAGCGGTCCCGCGGTCACCTTCGACCGGACGGACGTGGCGAAGCCCAAGGTCACCGTGCCGTTCTTCACCAAGACCAGCGCCACGGCACCCACGGCGCCGGACGCGGACCCGGTGCTCCAGCTGGTGGTCACGGACACCGCCGGCAACAAGAGCGCCCCTGCGACGGCCACGCTGAGGAGCGACGACGTGGTGACCGTCGCAGCGGCCTCCCGGCACCGGGTCGGCAAGGAGCTGCGGCTCACCGGCACGGCGCTCGTCCCCGGCGCCCCGTCCCTGCTGAACCCGGCCTCGTCGGTGAACATCTACGGCACGGTCGCGGGCGCAACCGTCAAGATCGGCTCCGCGCCCGTGGACTCCCTCGGCAACTGGGAGTACCGGGCCAAGCCCGGCCCGCGGGATCGCGTCGCCGACGTGCTCGTGCAGTCCACGCGCGGCGGAGAGGCCAGGGGGGTGGTCGGCACCCGGTGAGCGGCTGAGTCCGCGACCCCCTGCGGCCGGCCCGTGCTCCGACCCCCTCGGCGCACGGGCCGGCCCCTGTGCGCCCCCGGCGCTCCCCGCACGGCACGCCGACCGGCCGGAGCGTCTGCGTGCGATGCCTCCAGGCGGTCGGTGCGGCCCGGGCGGACGAGGATCAGTGACTGCAGCAGGAGCAGCCGGCGCCGCATCCGTCGGTGCACCTGCCGCCGTCCTCGTCCTCGCCGGTGAGCACTGCCACCGGGGTGCAGCAGGCGTCCCCGCGCCACGCCTCCAGACCCTCCTTGGCCGCGATGCCGGCGATGACCAGTGCGGCCACCGGGTCGGCCCAGGTCCAGCCCAGGGTGCTGTTGAGGACCAGGCCCACCAGCAGCACGGCCGAGAGATAGGTGCACAGCAGGGTCTGCTTGGAGTCGGCCACCGCGGAGGCGGAGCCCAGCTCCCGGCCGGTGCGGCGCTCGAACCAGGACAGCAGCGGCATGACCACCAGACTCACCGCCGCCAGCCCGATCCCCACCGGGGAGTGCTCCGGCTCGGCGGCCCCCAGCAGGGCGCGCAGCGCGTCGACGGTGACGAAGGCCGCCAGGCCGAAGAAGGAGAAGGCGATCACCCGCATGGTCACCCGTTCCCGGTGCTGCGGGTCGGGGGCGGCGAACTGCCAGGCCACCGCGGCCGCGGACAGCACCTCGACGACGGAGTCCAGGCCGAAGCCGATCAGCGCCGAGGAGGAGGCGATGGCGCCGGCGGTCAGGGCGACGACCGCCTCGACCACGTTGTAGGTGATGGTGCCGGCCACGATCCACCGCACCCTCCGGTGCAGGACGGCCCGCCGGGCGGCGGTCAGGGGCTCGGGTCCCAGGGAGATGGAGCTCATGCGCAGGTGCAGCCTTCCGGGGAGCAGCAGACGGGGTCCACGGTGACCACCAGGTCCAGCAGGTCTCCCAGGGCGCCGCCCAGACGGGGGTCGGCCAGCCGGTACCAGGTGCCGCGCCCCTCCCGGGTGGCCTCGACGAGGCCGCAGCCGCGCAGGCACGCGAGCTGGTTGGACACCACCTGCTTGGACACGCCCAGGGCGCCGGCCAGGTCCGAGGGACGGGCCGGCGCCTCGCGCAGGCTCAGCAGGATCCGGGTGCGGACGCCCTCCGAGAGGGCGTGGCCCAGCCGGGTCAGGGCGGCGGCGTGGGTGGGGGTCACCGAGGTCATGCACCAACGGTACACGCTGCCGTGTACTCGTCGACCCGGGGACTCATCGACCCGGAGGACTCAGCCCGTCCCGCCCGGGAACGGCCGGGCACGCCGCCCGCGCCGCCGGAGGACAGCGGGACGCCCGTACCCTCGGCCGGCTCGGCCCCCGACGGTCTACCCCTCGTCGATCCCGCCGTCGGCGTGCTCGTCCTCGGCGTGCTCGTCCTCGGTCGGCTCACTCTCGAGGCCCTCGGCCTCGGGGAGCTCGTCCTCCCCCGTGCCGACCCCCTCCTGGACGACCCCGGCCATGCGCAGGAGGTCCCCGCAGGCGAAGGACGGGCTTCCGGGGGTCCACCCGGTGGGCGCGTTGAGGAACGACGAGCGGTCCAGGGCGAGGACGCCCAGGATCACCTCGGCGACGATCCGTCCCCCCACCGGTCCCAGCGTCCGCCCGCCCAGCAGCTCGGCCTCCTTCAGCACGTAGAACCACAGCGGGGCCCTGCCGTTCCAGCCGCTCTCCGTCAGCCCGAGCCGGTCGTTGGGGATGGGCGTCACCCCCATGGCCCGGGCGACGTCCTGGCCGGCCGGCAGGCCGAGCCGCTTGCCGCGCAGCAGGTTGCGCTGAGCCAGGTTGAGGATGGCGCCGTCGGCGTGCTTGACCACGGTCGGCGGGAGCTCGGACAGCGGCAGCGCGAGCTTCGTGTCGATGAGCCGGGCCATGTTGCGGTCGTCCGGGTCGCTCATGCCGGGGATCTCGAAGAAGTAGTTCCAGTCGGCCCGCGCGATCGCGGGGATCGGTCGGGAGCCCCGCAGGTCGTGCCCCGGGACGCCGAAGAACGGGATGGTCACCTCGTCGTGCATCTCGTACTCGGCACGGACCATGCTGTGCCCGAACCGGTAGGCCCCCATGGAGTACTCGATGGGCATCATCGGCCGGTGGGGGTTCCCCGGCCTGTAGAACCGCCGGTCCACGGTCACGGCCCCCCGCCGGTCGGTCCGCAGCATGCTCTCGACCAGGGGCCGGCCGACGACGTGGGGCAGGAAGTCGTGCACGATCAGCCACTGGAAGTGCCAGCGGGTCAGCCGCCGGGCCTCCTCGAAGGACGCCCCGGAGTCCACGAACCGGTTGTGCAGGTGCAGGAAGGCCAGGTGCAGCTGGCAGACGATGAGGTTCTCGTCGTTGCGGTGGTCCCCGATCATCGCCGTCCCGTCCGCGCGGCGCGGCAGGTCCGCCAGGCCGTCGGGCGTGCTCCCGATGCGCATCCTCCGCGGGTCCGCCGGGTCGTAGAGCTGCGGGTCGGCCGCCGGCCCCCGCCCGTAGACGGAGCCGAGGTCGAAGTAGGGCGTGTCGAAGTTGGTCAGGCCCTTCGGGTCGACCTGCTGCTGCGACAGCGGGGTCAGGTCGAGGGTCATGTCGTGGTCGATGAACTGGCCCAGGTAGACGAAGCCCGCGGGCATGTCGGGGTTGTCGAAGCCGTCGTTGCTCAGGGACACGTCGCTCAGCGGCGGCGTCCGGTCGATCATCCGGTGCGCGAGGTCCTCCAGCAGGGCGTCCTCGGGCGCGAAGCCGGACAGCTTGGGGAACATGACCCCGAACCGCCCCTCCTTCCTGCGGCCGGCGGTCACCGCGATGTCGGCACCCCGCAGGTGGGCCGACCCGTGGCCGCCGCCGCCCGAGAGGACCGCGCCGGCGGGGGCCGGCCTCCGCGGCGCCGCGTGGACCGGGGCGTCCACGGCCGGCAGGGCGACGAGCCCGGCGGCCAGCCCGGCGAGGACGCCCCGGCGCGAGAGAGCTGATCCGCTCGTCGTGGCGGCCACGGCGGACGCGGTGTCCGAGGGATTCATGGTGGTTCCTTCCGGCGCGGCCCGGTGCGACGGGCCTGGTGTTCGCATCAGTGAATGCCAGTGAAGAGAGCGGGGGTTGGAAAAGCCTTGGACCGGGGCCCGGGGACGTCACGGCCCCGGCGGCAGGAGGACCGTGGCCTCGACCGCAGAGGCGGGGACGCTGCCGTAGTCGCGGGAGTCCACGGACGGGGACCGGTTGTCGCCCAGGACGAAGACGTGCCCCGGCGGCACGGCGACCGGGCCGAACCACGTGCCGTCGATCCGGCTGTGGTCGACGAACGGCTCGTCGACGGGGGTCCCGTCGACGACCAGGACGGAGTCCTCGATGGCCACGGTCTGCCCCCCGGCGGCCACGACCCGCTTCACGGTGCTGTGGCCGTCCCCGGGGTCCGCGAAGACCACCAGGGACCCCGGCACGGCCCGCCCCTCCGGGGAGCCGCTCCGCAGGAGCAGCACCAGGCCGCCCTCGGGCAAGGTCGGCTCCATGCTGTCGGAGACGACGACGAGGGGCTCGACCGCCCACAGCCGGAGGGCGACGACGGACGCGACGGCCAGCAGCGCCGCGGCGGTTCCGGCCCGCCCGGTGCGGGCGCGCCGGGCGGCCCCGGCGGCCGCCGCACTCACTTGGGCTTCTGCCGGCCCCCGCCGGACCTCTTGCCCCGGGTCCGGGTGGGCGACGGGCTCGGGGAGGGCGCCGGAGCGGTGCTGGCCGTCGGCGACGGCGTGGGCGTCGCCGTCGGACTGGGTGACGGCGCGGGCGTCGTCGTCGGGCTCGGCGACGAGGAGGGCGTGGGCGACGCCGTCGGACTCGGGGAGGACGTGGGCGACGGGCCCGGCGCGGGCAGGGGAGCCGATCCGTCGTCCCACGTCGCCGGCGCCGCCGTCATCGGGTCGCAGGGATCGGGATCGTCCTCCTTGAGGCCCACCCGGAACTGGACCATCATGTCGTGGTCCTCGTGGGAGAGGTTGTGGCAGTGGATCATGTACCGGCCCTTGTGCGGGCCGAACTTCATGAGCAGCCGGACGGTCTCCCCCTCGCCCACGTAGACGACGTCCTTCGGCCCGCGCTCGTAGTTGAACGGGGCCCTGCCGTTGCGGCTGAGGATCTGGAAGTCGACGAGGTGGATGTGCAGGGGGTGGTACCACCCGCCCGAGTTGTTCTCGAACTCCCAGATCTCCACGGCGTCCACGTCCATCTCGGCCGCGACCTTCCGGAAGCCGCTGGCGACGACGTCCTGCCAGATGACGTCGTTGATCACCCACATGCCGTTGCTGCGGTCCAGCTCGAAGTGCCGGGTCCGCGTCGACTGCCCGGTCGTCAGGGCCATCACCTCGTTGCGCGGCTCCAGCTGGGCCGGGATCCGGTTCCAGGTCGGGTCGGAGGTGTCCACGGGCTCGTCGACGACGTCGAACGCCATGATCTGGTGGGTGTGGTCGTAGTCCACGTTGTTGTCGTTGGAGAGGTTGCGCAGCTCGATCCGCTGCCCGGTGCGGTACCTGCGGAAGTCGATGAGCAGTTCGTAGCGCTCCGCCCCGGCGTGGCGGTAGTTGTTCACGAACTGGGTGCTCGGCATCAGGCCGCCGTCGGTCGCGACGATCGCGATCGGATCTCCCGTGCTCAGCGTGGGGCGCAGCGACCGGGAGATGCAGGCGTTGAGCACCCGGAACCGGTAGACGCGCTTCTGCACCTTCATGACGGGCCACGGCCGCCCGTTGACGAGCACGACGTCGCCCCACAGCCCCGAGTGGCTGTTGTCGTCGTAGCCCAGCGAGCCGTCCTCCGCGAACATCGCGTCGGAGACGGTGACGGCCACGTCGTACCGGCCCTGGGGCAGCAGCTCCCGCTCGAGCGGGTCGTGCATGTGGTACTGCGCGGCGAGGCCGGAGTAGGCGTTGAGCGCCGTGTAGTGCACGCCGTGGTCGTGGTACCAGAGCGTCCGCGCCGGCTGGAAGTTGGGGTAGTAGTAGTCCTTGTAGAAGCCGGGGTTCGTGACGTCGTTGGCGTAGCCGTCGTACTGCGGCAGGGACGCGGACCCGTGCAGGTGGGTCGAGGTGGACAGGACGTGCCCGTCCAGGGCGTGCGTCGGAGGCAGCTGGTTGCGCACGCGGAGCACCGCCTTCGTCCCCCGGTCGAGACTGATGGTGGGGCCGGGGAAGATCCCGTTGTAGCCCAGGATCGGCGTGGTGAGCCCGGCGCGGGGCAGGATCTGGGCGTCGGCGGCCCGCTCGGTGACCACGTAGTGGTGCACCGGCGCCCCGTCGGCCGGGTCGGTCGTCCGCGCGAGCGGCTGCAGCACCGGAGCCTGGACGAACGGGGTCCGGAAGGGCCGGGGCATCTCGTCCTCGTCGAGCCGGCTCGCGGACTTCGCGTCCACGGACCGCGTGGGGACCATGAGCGAGCCGGCGCCCACGACGCCCAGGCCTCCGAGCAGCAGGACGTTTCTTCGGGTGACGGTCATCGGGCTTCTCCTTCGAGCGGGCTCAGGGGCGGTGTCCCGGGTTCCCGGGACACCGGGTGGGGGTGCGTTCCGGCGGACGGCCGCGCGGGGGCCGTCACCGGGGACCACCTCCGCGGTGGTGGTCGGAGCCCAGGGACAGGCGGGCGTCGCCGGCTCCGTCGAGGGTCAGCTCCAGCGCCCGGTCGGGGACCTCGAGGAGGAGCTCGGCCAGGAGGACGTCCCCCTGCGGAACCGACTGCTCGGCGACGGACGCCTGCAGGACGGGGGACTCGCCCCCGCCGAGGCGCTCCACCACCCAGTCGTCCGCCCGGAAGTCGATCCCGCCCGGCTCGAGCGCGGTGAGCTCGAGCAGCACCCGCACCCGGTGGGTGCCGTCCCCGGCCTCCTCGTCCCCTGCACCGGGGACCGCGTCGCCCTCCGGCAGGACGCCGTTGATGCGGGCGAGCCCCCCGGGCACCGGGGCCACCGCCCCCAGCGGAGCGCCCGGCGCCTCCTCCGGGGCCAGCACGGCACCCCCGAGGACGCCGCCGAGTCCCAGCAGGAAGACCACCGGGAGCAGCCGGCGCCGGCGGACCCGGCCCCCGGGACGGTCCGCACCGGCGGAGCCGGCAGCGGCGCGGGCAGAGCCGACGGCGGTGGGCGTGGCAGAAGTGGTCATGCCAGCACGATGGAAAGCCGACCTTGGGAAAACGTTGCCCGTGCGCGAAGGTGTCGGGGTTCCCGCACGACGACGGGAGGCACCCGTCCCGGACCCCGGCGCCCGCTGCGCGCGACCCCCCAGTTTTGGGGAGGTCTGCACCCCCACGGACGGGGCTGATCCTTTCCCTTTCGCACAGACACACTGGTGTTCACTTTCGGGAAGGGGGACCCGTGGGAACGACAGTTCGTGGGGGAAGGACAGGTGGACAGGACGCACGGCTGTGCGTCCGCGTCCTCGGACCGCTCGAGGTGCACCGGGGGGATCGCACCGTGACGCCGAAGGAGCTCGGCGGGCCCAAGCAGCGGCAGATCCTGGAGGTCCTGCTGCTGCGGCTGGGCACACCGGTGTCCAAGGACCGGCTGATCGAGCTGCTCTGGGGGGACCGGCCACCGGCCGCCGCCCTGCAGAACCTCGAGAGCTACGTCAGCGTGCTGCGCCGCGGCCTGCAGCCCGGAGCCGGCCGGAGCGGACCGCTGCGCACCGCCAACGGCGGGTACGTGATGGACGGGTCCGCGGTGGACCTCGACGTGCACCGCTTCGAGCTGCTGGTGGAGCAGGCCCGCCACCGCCCCGCCGACCGGGCGTATCCGCTGTGGTGCGCCGCCCTCGACCTGGCCGTGGCGCCGCTGCTGGAGAACGAGCTGCGCTGCGAGTGGGTGGAGCGGCAGCGGGAGCTGCACGCCGCCCGGGTGCTCGAGGCCCGGGTCTCGGCGGCCGAGACGGCCCTGGAGCTGGACCGGCACGGGGAGGCGGTGCAGCACGCTCGCACGGCGCTCGAGGAGGACCCGCTGCACGAACGCGCGTGGACGGTGCTGGTGCTCGGGCTCGAGCGCTCCGGCCGCCCGGTCGAGGGGCTGCAGGCCTACGACCGGTGCCGCAGGGTCCTGGACCAGGAGCTGGGGTGCGCACCGGCGGGCGCCGTGCAGGCGGCGCACGCGCGCATGCTGCGCAGCACCGCCGCGGCCGGTGGCGAGCTGGGACAGCTCCTCTCGGCCCTGCTCGTGCTCCACGGCCAGCTCGGCGACACGGACTGGATCCCCGGCGCGCAGTCACCGCCGGCGCGCGAGCAGGCGGCCCTGGTCCTCCAGGCCTTCCTGGGGCGCTCCCTGGGCGTCGCGGCATAGAGCGGAGCCCCATGCGACCGCACGCGCGAAGGCCCCAGAGGGCGAATCCCCTTGTCAACCCCCGAAGTGGCTACATCCGCCCGTTTGGTACTGCGAATTCGCGATCGGCATACTACCGGTACGTAGTTCAGGGGATGCCGGGGGGCTGGTCCGAGATGGCCGACGGACAGGGTGAGGAGTGCGATCCGCGCACCTCGATACTGGTGGTCGACGACCACACGACGTTCGCGGAGCTGCTGACCGGCGCGCTGAGCCAGGAAGCGGACCTGCGCAGCATCGGGGTGGCGAAGGACGTGGACTCCAGCGTCCGCCTCTGCCGGGCGCTGCGCCCCGACGTCGTGGTCATGGACTACCACCTCGCCGGCGGCGACGGCGTGACGGCCTCGGCGCGCATCCTCGCGGAGCTGCCGCGGACGCGCATCGTGATGCTGACCGGCGACCCGGCGCAGCACGTCCTGGAGGCCGCGGCGGACACCGGGGTGTGCGCCTTCCTGCCCAAGGACGGCTCGCTCGCCACGCTGCTCGAGACCATCCGCAGCGCCCGCTGCGGCACGATGTCCGTCCACCCGTCCCTGCTGACCGCGGCGGCCCCGGGCCGCCGTCCGGCGGCGGCCGCGCCCGTGCTGACCCAGCGGGAGATGCAGGTGCTGCGACTCATGGCCCAGGGGCACAGCGTGGGCCAGAACGCCCGGCTGCTCAGCATCACGCCGAACACCTGCCGCGGCTACGTGAAGGCCATCCTCGCCAAGCTGGACGCGCACTCCCAGCTGGAGGCGGTCGCGGCGGCGGCTCGGCTCGGACTGCTCGCGGAGCACCGGTGAGACGCGTGCTCCCGCGCCCGGACCGCACCGCGCCGCCGCCCGCCGACCTCCTTCCGGCCTGGCCGCCCGCCGCCCCGCCCCCCGCGTCCGACCGGTCGGAGGTGCGGTCGGCGGTCCGGCGGTTCCTGCTGGCGGGACTGGTGGTGCTGCTCGTCGCCGCGCTGCCCGCCTCGTGGTGGATCCGCGCCGTCGCCGAGGAGCACGCCGTGGACCAGGTCCTGCGGATCACCCAGCGGCTCGCCCACTACGCCGTCGCCCCGCTGATCACCGACGACCTCCTGGCGGGCGGGGCGGCCGCCACGGCGCAGCTGGACGTGCGGCTGCAGCCCTGGCTGGACGACGGGACCATCCACCGCATCAAGATCTGGGACCAGGACGGCACGATCGTCTACTCCGACGAGCACGAGCTCATCGGCCAGAACTTCGGCCCGGTGTCCTGGGACAGCGCCCTGCTCGCCCGGGGCGAGGGCGTCGCCGCGGTCGAGCACCAGGAGGGCACCGAGAACGCCCACGAGGTCGGGGCCGGCCGGCTGGTCGAGGTCTACGTGGGCCTCGTGCCGGCCAACGGCGAGCAGCTCGTCTTCGAGGCGTACTACGACGACGCGATCGTGCAGCAGGAGCAGCGCTCGGTGCTCATGGGCATGGCCCCGGCGATCCTGCTGATCATGGTGCTGCTCCAGCTGGCGCAGCTCGCCCCCGCGGTGGGGCTGGCGCGTCGGATCCAGGCGCACCGGCAGGCGCGGGCCCAGCTGCTCCAGCACGCCGTGGACGCGGCCGAGCTCGAGCGGGTCCGGGTGGCCCGCGACCTGCACGACGACGTGATCCAGGACCTCGCCGGGCTCTCCTACGCCCTGGAGGCCCAGGAGATGACCGCTCCTGTCGAGCAGCGCGGGATGCTCGGCCGGACCCGCTCGATCCTGCAGGGCAGCCTGCGCACCCTGCGCGGGATCACCACGGCGCTCTACTCGCCCGACCTGCTGACCCTCGGCCTGGCGCAGGCCATGGCGCGCCTGGCGGACCCGCTCGCCCAGCGGGGGATCGACACGAGCGTGCAGGTCGACCCCGCCGTGCTCCTCACGCCGGAGCAGGAGGCGATGTTCCTGAAGGTGGCGCGGGAGGCCCTCGCCAACATCTCCAAGCACGCCCACGCGTCCACGGTGACCCTGCACCTCGGCGTGGAGCACGGGGCCACGGTGCTGTCGGTCAGCGACGACGGCACCGGCTTCGACGGCTCCCGCGGCTCGCCGGAGGGCCACCTGGGACTGCGCATCATGCGGGACATCGCCGACGCCGCGGGGGCCGCCCTCGAGATCCGGTCGCGCCCGGGCGTGGGCACCACGGTCCTGGTCGCCCTGCCCCACGACGCGCTGACGAGCAGCTCCTGAGCCTCCCGGCGCCGCCGTCCGGGACGGGTGCTACGCGGTGGCGCCCTCGGGCAGGTCGGCGGCCATGTCCTCGACGCAGCGGCGCACCTCGGTGCCGTACAGCTCGATGCTGCGCATCATCCGGGCGTGGTCCAGGGTGCCCACCGCGTACTTGAGGTCGAAGCGGGAGGCGCCCAGCGCCGCCGAGGAGCGCACGATCTTGCGGGCGACCGTCTCCGGAGAGCCCACGAAGTAGGCGCCCTCCGGTCCGCACATCGCGTCGAACTCCGAGCGGGTGAGCGGGCCCCAGCCGCGCTCCCGGCCGATCCTGTCGTGGGTGTAGGCCTGGTGCGGGAAGAACTCCTCGCGGGCCTGCTCGTCGGTCTCCGCCACGTAGCCCGGGGAGTGGAAGGCCACCGGCTGCGCCTCCTTGCCGAGGTGCCCGAGGGCCTGGCGGTAGTAGTCGGCGAAGGGCGCGAAGGCGGCCGGGCTGCCGCCGATGATCGCGAAGATGACGGGCATCCCGTAGTGCGCGGCGCGCACCACCGAGTTGGGGGAGCCGCCCACGGCGATCCACGTGCGCAGTGCGCCGGCCTCGGTCTTGGGGTGCACCTCCAGCCCCCGGATCGGTGCGCGCAGGCGGCCCTGCCAGTCGATCCGGCCCTCGGTGCGCAACCGGTCGAACAGCTCCAGCTTCTCCTCGAACAGCGCCTCGTACTCGTCGAGCGGGTAGCCGAACAGCGGGAAGGACTCGGTGAAGGAGCCGCGGCCCAGGATGACGTCGGCGCGGCCGGAGGAGAGGGCGTCCACGGTGGCGAAGCGCTGGTAGACGCGCACCGGGTCGTCGGAGCTGAGCACCGTCACGGCGGAGCCCAGGCGGATCCGGTCGGTGACCGTGGCGATCCCGGCGAGCACCGTCTCGGGCGAGGAGACCGCGAAGTCCTCCCGGTGGTGCTCCCCGATGCCGAAGAAGTCCAGGCCCACCTGGTCGGCCAGCACCGCCTCGGCCACGACGTTGCGGATCACCTGTGCCGCGCCGAGCATCTGCCCGTCGGGCCCGGGGTAGAGGTCGCCGAAGGTGTTGAGGCCGAGCTGGATGGTCATGCGGATCTCCTGGTCGCCGATTTTGTGGATGCATCCATAAAACTTGTCCCCCGGCGCGCTTATTCCTCCGCGGCCCCGGCACCCGCCCCGGTCCTGCGGCCGCGGCGGCCGAAGGAGCCGAGGGGGACGGCGGAGCCGAGGGGACGAGCGGGACGGCCGCCGCGGCAGCGCCTCCCGGGCTCAGCGGGCGAGCCACTCCCAGGCCGTGTGCTTCTCCGGACCGGGGACGCCGCTGACGATCCACGCGACGTCGTCCGTGGAGAGCGGGAACGGCGGCGCCCCGTCCTGTTCCGCGGCCGGCTCGAGCTCGTCCACGTGGTCGAGGCTCCACAGCTCGGCGAACACCTGCGTGGGGCCGCGCCGGCCCACCAGTCGCTCACGGACCTCCTCGGCCAGCTCCTCCAGGTGGTCCTGCAGGAAGCCGGAGAGCTCCGCCGAGAACCCCTCGGCCCCCAGCTCCGCCGGGTCGACCTCCCACGTCCGTTGCACGACCGCCAGGACCTCGACGTCGTCCAGGGGGGCGCCGTCCCGGCGGGGGTCGGGCACCTCAGCCGGTGCCGGCTCACCGGCGGCGACGGCCAGGAAGCGCTCCTGGAGGGCGAACAGTGCGGCGACGGTCATGAGGTCGAGCACCCGTCGACCGACCTCGTCGTCGCCCCTCGGGTCACCGCCCTCCCCGGAGGTGGAGGCCGGGCCGTCGAGGCCCTCCCAGGCGTGGCGGACCCAGGCCCGGACGCGGTCCGGGTGCGCGGAGCGGATCGAGGACGGGCGCCAGCCGGCCGTCGCCGCCCGCCACCGGTCGTCCAGGGCGGGCTCCCCCGGCACGAGGGGCTCGGAGGGGCCGGGGCGGTCGGCGCTCGGGTGGCTGAACACGGGGCACTCCTGGTTCGGGCGGGACGGTCCGGGTCCAGCGTAGGACCTCGCCCCGCCCGGGCGCCGCGGCGGCCCGGCACCACGCCCCGTGCGGCCCCCGGACGCCCGGGGCACGGGATGCCCCGGGCCGGGCGCACGGACGGCCCGCGTGGACGTTCGTCCAGACCACCGCGCCATATGTCGTCGATGTCCCGGACCCCCTGGTCAGGACGGACTTCCATCTGTTTACATATGCAATGTCCACTGGTTGGTGGACAGCTGGTGCGTCTCCGGGCTGGAGCCGACACCGGTTCCCCCCGGCACCTCCCCCGGTGCCTCCCAGAACGGAACGCGCTATGACCCCCCACATCGCGCGGCGGTTCCGCACGGCCTCACGGCCCCTCGGTGCGCTCGCCGCCGTCCTGTCCCTGTCCCTCTCGTCCCTCGCCCTGGGCACCGCGCCCGCCGCGGCCGCGGAGACGCCGAGCACCGGGTTCACCCGCGACTTCACCGCGCCGAACGGGCTGAGCTCCACCTACAACCTGTACGCCGACGGCATCGACCGCTCGAAGCCGGTGGGCGTGGCGTTCTACTTCGACGGCGACGGCCAGTACTGGGCCCAGCGGCCGACGGGGTCGGTGGTGCGCGACATGGCCCGGCACGCGGCCGCGCGCAACATGGTCCTGGTCGTGCCCCTCTCCCCGGACCGCTACGGCAGCCGCACCTGGTGGGAGAGCATCGACGCCAACGGGGACTGGTTCCGCGCCCTGTCCGGCCACCTCGTCCAGCGCTACGGCCTGGACACCGGCAGGGTGTGGCTGACCGGCTACTCCGGCGGCGCGCAGTTCATCACCAAGGAGGTGCTGGCCGACCGGCAGAACTGGATCCGGGGCGGCGGCGCGGTGGTGATCGGCGGCGGCGGCGCTCGGGGGATGCAGACCGCTCCGTCCGCGGCCGTGAAGTCCCTGCCGATCCAGTGGGTCACCGGCGCGGACGACGTCGCCGGCGCCACGCAGCCCCCGAGCTGGTCGGCCCTGGCCGCCGCCCGGGGCGGGCAGGCGAGCTACGCGGCCCAGGGCTTCACCCGCACCAGCCTCCAGGTCCCCGCGGGCGTCGACCACCACGCCTACGACCACGACGCCCTGTTCGCGGCGGCCCTGCGGACGCACGGGAGCTCCGCCGCCCCCGTGGCCCCGGGTCCGTTCAAGGACGTCGTGGCCTCCCACGCCTTCGCCACCCAGATCGCGTGGGTCAAGGACCGGGGCGTGCTGCGCGGCTGGTCCGACGGCACGTTCCGCCCCACCCAGGAGATGTCCCGCTCCCAGGTGGCCGCCGCCCTGTACCGTCTGGCCGGCTCCCCCGCCCACACGCCGCCGCGGGTGTCCCCGTTCGCCGACGTGCCCACGACCCACGTCTTCTACAAGGAGATGTCGTGGCTGCACGCCAGGGGCATCTCGACCGGCTGGTCCGACGGCGGCACGCGCTACTTCAAGCCCGGCCAGAAGGTCGCCCGGGACCAGATGGCGGCGTTCTTCTACCGCCTGGCCGGCTCGCCCGCCTACACGCCGCCGCGGGTGTCACCGTTCGCCGACGTCTCGGCCGGGCAGGGCTTCTACCGGGAGATGGCCTGGCTGCACACCACCGGCATCTCCAAGGGCTGGAACGACGGCACCTACCGGCCCGGCGCGGGCACCAGCCGCGACGTGATGGCGGCCTTCCTCCACCGGTACGTCCAGCACCTCGGCTGAACCCGGGGTCCGCCCGCCG